>JAFYPD010000027.1 GCA_017547685.1 Peptococcaceae bacterium | reverse complement strand
TACACGCTTTTGCCGCGCACTTCACAGCGAATGAGCCCTGCCTTGGCCAGAGCAACACGGGCCCGCTGCAGTGTTTTGCGGCAGATGCCCAGTTCAGCTTCCAGCGAGGTGCTGGCAATTTCACAGAACCGGCCAGCGGCTGTACCGTCCATGCGGTAGTACAGGCAGTGCCACAGGCGCTGTGCGGTGCCGGTTAAACGCACTTTGGCGGTGAAGCTGTAAAACCAGTGCAGCATAGTATGATTGTCGGTATGGTTATGTGTGTTGTTATTTGTGTTGTTATTTGTGTTGTTATATGCAGCGTTGTTCATAGCCGTTCCTCGCGGCCGATTGAGTCGATGTGCTTTTTTCTTTTTGTTTACTTTTTCTTTTTTACAATCTGTTTTTCTGTTATCTATCTCTATTATCTTTTATATCCTATCTAGCGCAGTTTGTGGCAAAAGTGTCCGGGGTAGGGGAAAAGGGCAGCAGGCATGGAACGAGGCTGAGCCGGAAAGGCAGATTCTTCGAGGCTGCAGGGACTATTGTGCAGTCATCGGAATGACAAAACAGGAGCAGGATTATAAGCGGCAGGGCGGACACCATTGTCCGGACAGGCTAGTCCACGGACAGAAATGTATTGCGCAGGAAATCATCGAAACACAAAGTAAACCACCTCTGTGCTGTCGAACTGACAGGGCAGAGGTGGTTTACTTTTATAGCCTTATTCGATGATACAGGCACAGGCAGTCTTACTGTCCGATAATCTGTTCGATTTCGTCAGATTTCAGGAAGCGCAGGAATTCTTCGCTGGCCTGTGTTTTGAATTTTTTCTTGTGGTAGATAATGCGGAAGGTACGGGTGAATTCGTCTTCTTTCAGATTGATGGTATGCAGCATACCGGTTTTTGCTTTGTCCTGTACGGCCCATTTGGAAAGAATGGAAATTCCCAGGCCGCTTTCTACAGCAGCTTTGATAGCAGAGGAACTGCCCAGTTCCATGATGATGTTCAGGTTATTGGCCGAGAACCCTGCTTTTTTCAGATGCTGTTCAATTTCCACACGAGTGCCGGAACCTTTTTCACGGGAGATGAACGGGAATTTATCCAGTTCAAATACAGAAATGGTGTCCAGATTTGCCCAAGGATGGTTTGCGCTGGTTACCAGCTGCAGATGGTCGGTTAAGAACGGGATGGATTCTAAATCTTTGCCGATCAGCGGGCCTTCGATTAAACCGATATCCAGCGTAGTATCATGGATAGAAGCTTCGATGTCTTCCGAGTTTGCAACTTCCAGACTCAGCTCTACATCAGGATACATATTTTTAAAAGCACCCAGAATGTAAGGGGCGATATATTCGCCGATGGTTGTACTTGCACCAATCTTCAGTTTGCCTTTGATATTGCTGGTTAAATCCTGCATTTCACGTTCCAGCTCAGCCTGCAAACGATTCATTTCATTGGCATATTTCAGCAGCAGGTGACCGGCATCGGTCAGAATAATATTGCGGCTGACACGGTCAAACAGTCTGGTGCCGTAGTATTCTTCCAGCATCTGAATCTGGAAGCTAACAGCAGGCTGTGTCAGAAACAGAGCTTTTGCTGCTTTTGAAAAGCTTTTTTTCTCAACAACGGTCAGGAAAACCCGAATACTGTCATTTAACATTTGTTTCAACTCCTATGTTTCAGCGGAACCTTAGTCTTCCAGAATGTTTTTGATGTTTTCAACATCGAGGAAATCCAGGAATTTGCCAGTAGCTTCCGACTGGAATTTTTCAGTATTTAAGATGATATTGAAGTTACGGGTTAAGGTTAACCCTTCGATGTTCAGCGCAACTACTTTACCGGTTTTCACTAAATCCTGGATCGCCCATTTGGAGATAGTGGAAATCCCCAATCCGCCCATGATGGCAGATTTGATAGAAGTTGTGCTGCCCAGTTCCATCACAATATTGAGGTCTTCAATATCGAAATCGGCATCAATTAAAGCCTGTTCAAAAATCAGACGGCTGCCGGAGCCCGGCTCACGGGTGATATATGGAAGTGTTTTTAATTCTTCTAATGTGATAGAGCCTTTTGCGGCCAGCGGATGATCTGCCGGCATTGCCAGCACCAGTTCATCTTCCAGGAATTTATAGGTTTTCATGGAATCCTGCGGTTTCAGCGGACCTTCGATAATTCCTAAATCAAATGTTTTATTGCTAACGGCAGTGCCAATATCTTTGGTGTTCATAATCTGGATGGTAACGTTTACATCCGGGTAATCCTGTTTGAAACTGCCTACCACATATGGCAGGATATATTCCCCGATGGTTGTGCTGGCACCGATTAACAGTTCCCCTTTCACGTGGCCTGTCAGCTGCTGCATGTTGCGTTCCAGTTCAGCCTGCAGATTATTCATATGGATTGCATAATCCAGAAGCAACTCACCGGCTGCTGTTAATTTGACATGGCGATTGACGCGGTCAAACAACATCGTCTGATAATATTGCTCTAAAGTCTGAATCTGAAAGCTGACAGCTGGCTGTGTCAGTGAAAGTGCTTTAGCAGCTTTAGAAAAGTTCTTTTTATCAGCAACAGTGATAAATACACGCATGCTGTCACTTAACATAGTATCCCTCCTGTATAGAACCTGAATAAAATTTTCTAATCAAATTGTAGTTTGCCAGATATATCTATAATAATATATCAAAAAATATCTGATTTGTAAATGAAATTGGAAAAAATAATGCCGTTTTTTGTGAAAAAAGAAGAAAGAAAACTGAAAAAATACTGTATACAAGCGCTTTCCGGGAAATTGACCGAGTGATAAGAAATGGAAATTGATTTGATAAAATTTATACCAAAAAGGCTTAACGATATATAAAACTTGTTTATTCTGAGTGCTAAATAAACAATGCCGGAACAAAACAGATCTTGTCCTGTTTTTGTTCCGGCATTGTTGTTTTCTTATTCTGTTTCATCCGGGCGTATGATAACCACTTCATCCATTTCATCAATTTCTGTCACACAGACCCGAATCCCCTCCAGATGGGAGGTTGGAATGTTTTTGCCGATATAGTCTGCTTTGATAGGAAGTTCCCGGTGCCCGCGGTCAATCAGTACGGCGAGCTGAATATTTTCAGGCCGGCCGTGATCGATAACGGCATCCAGTGCAGCGCGAATCGTACGGCCGGTGAACAGCACATCATCCACCAGAATGATTTTTTTTCCGGTGACATCGAAAGGCAGCTTGTTTTCCGGAAACTCTGCGTGCGTGAATTTTCCGAGGTCGTCGCGATAGGATGTGATATCCAGTTCACCTACTGGAATAGCCTGTCCTTCGATCTGTTCAATTTTTTTCGCCAGCCGCTGTGCCAATGGAATACCGCGGCTGCGAATACCGATAAATGCCAGATGTTCTGTTCCTTTGTTGCGCTCCAGAATTTCATGTGCGATACGGTTCAGGGAACGGCTGATTGCGGCCGAATCCATAACAGTATTGGTGGTTGCCATTTGCATCAGTCTCCTTGTGCCAGATTTTTCAGTACGGATTGAAAATGTGCGGGAAGCGGTGCCTCATAATACAGTTCTTCACCGGTACGCGGATGGACAAAGCCAAGGGCATAGGCGTGCAGTGCCTGCCCCGGGAAATCCAGATTATTCTTCCGTGTACCGTAGAGCGGGTCACCCACCAGCGGATGACCAAGATAAGCCATATGGACACGAATCTGATGGGTGCGGCCGGTTTCCAGGCGGCATTCGATAAAGGTATGGCGTGCAAAACGTTCTTTTACGTAATAATGGGTGCGGGCTTCTTTGCTGTTTTTCAGCGTGACTGCCATCTTTTTGCGGTCTGTTTCATGGCGGCCGATTGGTGCGTCCACCAGACCGGCCGGTTCACTGATGACGCCCTGCACCAGCGCATAGTAGGCGCGTCTGATGCTGTGTTCTTTCAGTTGTGCCGCCAGATGCTGATGGGCCAGGTCGTTTTTTGCAATCATCAGCAGACCGGACGTGTCTTTGTCGATGCGGTGTACAATGCCGGGCCGCATTTTTCCGTTGATGCCGGATAAGTCCGTACAATGAGCCAGCAGACCATTCACCAGCGTGCCGCTGTAGTGTCCGTGGGCAGGATGTACCACCAGACCGACCGGTTTATTGATAATCAGTAAATCTGAATCTTCGTAAACGATATCAAGATCCATTGGTTCAGGCTGAATATCAATTGGAGCCGCTTCCGGAATCTGCACCAGAAGCTGGTCGCCGGTTTTGACTTTATAATTGGCTTTCACCGCTTTCTGGTTCACCAGAATCAGCTGTTCGCCAATCAGTTTCTGCAAATAAGAGCGGGAGATACCTTCCATCTGTTCCGCCAGATAGCTGTCTAACCGGGTGCCGTTTTCCTCGGCAGTGATTTGCAGTTCAAAGATATCCATTACAGTTCTTCTCCTTTGAAAATAAGTACGTAGCATAGCAGCGCAATCCCTGCGCAGATACAGATATCAGCGATGTTAAAAACAGGCCAGATCTGAATATCAAACATATCTGTCACAGTTCCGTGGGTAAAGCGGTCAATAAAGTTGCCTACGGCACCGCTTATTACAAGCCCCAGGCTGCATGCAGCCAGCGACTGTTTATTCTGCAGGCGCAGATACAGATAAAACATAATACCGACAATGACAGCGGTCAGCAGCAGAAACAGAATTCGCTGATTGGCCAGAATGCCGAACGCAGCCCCGGGGTTCTCGATATAGGTAATATGAAAAATACCGGAGATAACCGGAATAGACTGCCCCGGTTCCATATTGGTGCGAATCCAGTATTTTACGATCTGGTCCAGTAATAGAAATGCAATGAGCGGAAGATAAAAATACATAGTGCGGATGAACTCCTTTTTGTGTGATGAACAGCACCGCAGCTGCAGTGCCTGTTATTTCAGCATGTTGTAATTGTCCTGAATCATGATGATAAAGTCAGCAATAAAGTCGCTGATGCCAGGCAGGTTCAGCATTATCAGTTCCTGTACCAGAAAGAGCAGGACACCGACAACAAGTGCCAGGCCAATAGTGCCACCCAGGCCGCGTGCCACTCCAATCAGAAAATTAGTCCATAACAGCTTGAACGGGTGCTCCAGATAATCAACATATTCAGCGATACGTGTTTTTTCCATTGTGCGGGTCAGTTCTTCTGTTATTTTGGCAAGACGGGAAAGTTCTTCTTCTGAATCGTGTGGTTCAACTGTGGAAGAACTCCGCACAGGCGCATGAGAATCAGTCATAATGATACCGCCTTTCTGAAAAAATGGGAATAGATGATTGTTATTATAGCATGAAAAATTTTATTGATAAATACTTACATACAACTTTATTTTTCTGGATAAGAATTGCCGGGAAGGCTAATGAAACATATGTTTCAAACAAAAAGTTACAATTTAGTTACAGCCTAAAAAGATTCGCTATTTATATTGGATTTTATTGCGAAAGTGGTGTATAGTGGTATAAAGTAGCTCAAAGTGGAGCAATGTGGTTCAAAATATAAAGCAACTGATATATTTTTTTACAGCAGATGAAGAAGGGAGGCGAGCCCAGATGTTTTTCGGTGAACATGAACACACCATTGATGCGAAGGGTCGTGTGATTATTCCGGCCAAATTACGTGATGAATTAGGTGACGTATTTATGATTACGAAAGGTCTGGACGGCTGTCTCTCTGTGTATCCGATGAAGCAATGGGCCGATTTTGAGTCCAAACTGCAGGCATTGCCAATGAGCCAGCCAGATGCCCGTGCCTTTGTTCGTTTCTTCTTTTCCGGTGCTACCGAGGGTGAACTGGACAAGCAGGGCCGTGTGATGCTGCCTCCAAATTTACGTGACCATGCCAGACTGGAAAAAGATGTCGTTATCGCTGGTGCGGGAAATCGTCTGGAAATCTGGGACAAAGCAACCCGCGATGCATATCTGGCAAAAACAGCATCGCCAGAAGAAATGGCTGCGAAGATGAGCGACATGGGTTTTCTCATTTAAGACGGAGGTTGGAAAATGGAATTCAAGCATATTCCTGTATTGTTTCATGAAATTATGGATATTATGGCACCGCAGCCGGGCGAAGTATTTGTGGACTGCACCCTGGGCGGCGGCGGCCACAGTAAAGGATTTCTGGAAAGAATCAGCCCGGGCGGCAGGTTGATCGGCATTGATCAGGATACCAGCGCACTTGCGGCAGCAAAGCAGAATTTGAGCGCGTACGATGGACAGGTAACTTATGTACACAGCAATTACAGCAGTCTGGATGAAATTCTGACAGCGTATGCACCGGAAGGCGTAGATGGCATACTGTTTGATATTGGCGTATCTTCCCATCAGCTGGATGAAAAGGAGCGCGGTTTTAGTTATATGCAGGATGCCCCGCTGGATATGCGGATGGATCAAAGCTGCAGCATGACAGCGCGGGATGTGGTGAATACCTATTCGGAGGACGATTTGCACCGGATTTTGAAAGAGTACGGGGAAGAACGCTGGGCAAAACGCATTGCCAGATTTATTGTGGAGTTTCGAAGCAAAAAACCAATTGATACCACGGGAGAACTGGTGGATATTATCAGGCGCGCTATCCCGAAAGGTGCCCGCGAAGAAGGATCCCATCCGGCAAAACGGACCTTCCAGGCAATCCGTATTGAAGTGAATGATGAACTGGGTGTGCTGGAGCGAACCATTGAAGTGGCAGTGAAACATTTGAAACCCGGTGGAAGAGTGGGAATTATTTCATTCCATTCGCTGGAAGACCGGATTGTAAAAGAAAAATTCCGGTATCTGGCCAGCGATTGTATCTGCCCGCCGGAGTTGCCGTTCTGCCAGTGTGACAAAGTTTCAGAAGTGAAAATTCTGACAAGAAAACCGGTGACTGCTTCACCGGAAGAATTAGAGATGAATTCCAGAGCAAAAAGTGCAAAATTCCGGGCTGCAGAAAAAATTGTCTGAGGCCTGTGCTTCTATTGACGGGAAGGAATGAATAAATATGAAAAGGGAAATGCGGCGCTCCGGTTCGCAGATGAATTATACACAGCGTAATGCTCTGCAGGGAACGTATCATAAAGAAACATACAGCAGTCATAGAAAACAGTATCAGGAACTTTCCTCTGGCTATTATATGCATACAGCCAATGCTGTGGCGCGTGATTATATCTATGAGGAGAAACCGCAAAAACAGATTCGGAAAAAAACAACGGTGAAAACCCGGTCGGTACTGGCTCAGCATATTTCCACGCTGCTGGTGGTATTTTTGCTGGGTATGGCACTGGTAATACAGTACGCCTATATTCAGAATCTGGGCTATGAGGTCAGCCAGACAAAAACGGAACTGAAAACGGTGCAGGAAGAAAATGAAAAAATAAAAAAACAGATTGCAGCTATGGGTGAGTTACAGCAGGTAGAAGCAGCGGCGGTTAATTATATGGGAATGCATAAACCGGATGGGACGGAAATCATTTATCTGCCGCATCTGGCCCGGACAGCTGCAACAGAAGAAGAAACAGGTGTCAATCAGACTGTGGAACAGGTAAAAGAAATGGTAGGCACAATGATACCCTGACATTAGGTAAAGTTGAGATGGTGACGAAATGAAAAATCGAATGCAAATTGTATTGCTTATATTTTGTATTGTGATAGTGGGAATCACCGCCAAACTAGGCTATGAACAGATGTTTCACGCATCTCAGCTGGAAAACGGTGCATTGAATGCCCGTCTGCGTGAAATTGATATTAAACCGAATCGCGGCGCTGTCTATGACCACAACGGGAATGCGATCGCAATCAGTATTGCTACCGAATCGGTATACATCAATCCAAAAACTGTTCGCAGTGCCGATGAGAGGGTGAATAATCGACAGGACAAAGAAGAAGTGATTCGAACGCTGGCTTCTGTTTTGGAACTGGATGAAGAAGCCGTTGCAGAAAAAGTGGAGCAGAATGTTAGTTTTGCGTACATTAAGAGACATATTACGGATGAACAGGCAGAGGTACTGCACAAATTGGGTTATAAAGGGGTATATTTTCTGGAAGAATCCCGCCGTTCTTATCCGAAAGGTACGCTTGCCAGTCAGATTGTTGGTTTTGCAGGTATTGATAATCAGGGGCTGAACGGGATTGAACTGCAGTATGACAATACGCTGCTGGGCAATCCGGGAAAATTCCTGATGGAATACGACGGTGCCGGCAATGAAATTCCGCAGGCGACAGAAAGTTATATTCCGTCAGAACCAGGATGCGACGTGTATTTAACCATAGATGAGACGATCCAGTATATTGTAGAACGAGAATTGAAAAACGTTGTACAGGAACAGGATGCGGTTGGTGCCACCGCAATTGTGATGAATGTCAAAACCGGATCTGTGCTGGGGATGGCCAATTATCCCGATTATAATCCCAATGATTACGGCAGTGTGGACAGCAGCCTGTGGAGCAATTTTGCCGTCAACGGGCTATATGAGCCAGGCTCCACGTTCAAGATTCTGACAACAGCGATGGCGCTGGAAGAACGAGTGACTACTTTGAATGAGGGATTTTACTGCGCAGGGTATCAGTATATCGGAAAAATGAAAATGCGGTGCCACAAGGCTGCCGGTCATGGTGCGGAAAGCTTTACCCAAGGGGTGGCAAATTCCTGTAACCCGGTATTTGTGGAAGTCAGCCGACGGCTTGGTATGGAGAAGTTTTACGACTATCTGGAAGGGTTTGGCATGACACAGCCTACCGGTATTGATTTGCCGGGCGAGGCAGACAGCCTGATTGTGCCGGAGAAATCGGCAGTGCCGTATGACCTGGCTGCTATGGCGATTGGTCAGTCCAATGCGTTTACACCAATGCAGATGATTACAGCGATATCGGCGGTGGCAAATGGCGGTCAGCTGATGAAACCATATATTGTTGAAAAAATTGTGGATCCAGATGGCAATATTGTACAGGAACGTCAGCCGGAAGTGGTGCGGCAGGTGATATCGGAACAGACTGCACGCGAAGTATGGGCTGCGCTGGAAACCGTAGTGTCCAGCGGGACAGGGAAACAGGGGCAGATTGAGGGATATACGGTTGCAGGGAAAACTGGCACAGCGGAAAAAGTGGCCAATGGAACCTATTCTAGTGCTCGTATGGTTTCCTTTGCCGGGTTTGCGCCGGCAGATAATCCGCAGATTGCATGTCTGGTGATTGTTGATGAGCCAAATGATGCACATGGCGGTTCTACAGCAGGGCCAGTATTTCAGAACATTATGGAAGACACGCTGCGGTATCTGGAAGTACCGAAAAATGTAACAGTGAATAAAACTACAACAGTGGAGGAAGTGCCGGTTCCCAGCTTGGAAAATATGCATCCGGTAGAGGCTATTGAGGCGGTAAAAGCAGCAGGCCTGACCCCGATTGTGGAGACGCAGGGTGATGCATTATTGACTTACGTTCCGGCAGCAGGCACAAATGTGCAGAAAACTGGCAATGTATATCTATATTGCGGTTCGTCGGAAAGCACACAGATTGTGATGCCAAGTCTGTACGGCAGGACCATCAAAGAAGTCGATCGCATTTTAGCAGGGATCGGCTTGAGTGGAACTATGAACGGAAGCGGCTTGTGTACCGGGCAGAGTATTTCCCCTGGTCAGCTGGTGGAACGGGGTACAGCAGTGATTGTTGACTTTCAGACCACAGCACAAGTGGAAGCAGCACAGGCTGTGGCAGAAGGAGAAGGATTGACAGAAGAAGGTACTGCTGCTGTTGATGGGGAAGTATAAAAATGGAGAGGTGATGCAAAAGAATGGATTTTTTTTACTGTCCATTCTTTTGCTGTCTGTTTTCTACATGGAATAGCAGCTATTTCTTTGCTGCTTGTTATAGTTGAGATATTTTTAATGAAATAGAGAGGAGCAATAGGGCATGAAAGTTTTAACTGATTTACTGAAAGAGGTTACATACCGGAAGCATTGCATTCTGCAGGGTTTAATGATCACAGGGATTCAGTATGATTCCCGCAAGGTGACACTGGGCAATCTGTTTGTAGCAGTGAAAGGGTTTCAGAGCGACGGCCATCAGTACATCCGTCAGGCTCTGGATAACGGTGCAATTGCCATCATGATTTCCGATGAGGCCTGCTGCTCGAACGAATATCCATGGATTCTGGTGGACGACTGCCGTCTGGCACTGGCACAGATTAGCAATGCGTATTACGAACATCCAAGCGAAAAATTAAAACTGATTGGTGTCACTGGTACCAACGGGAAAACTACCACAACCAATCTGATTTGCCATATCATTGAGGCACAGGGTGAAAAAACCGGGCTGATTGGTACTATTCACAACCGGATTGGGGACAGGGTTTTAGAAGGTTCCCGCACTACACCGGAGTCTCTGGAACTGCAGCAGCTGTTTGCACAGATGGTAGAAGAAGGCATTCATTATGCGGTGATGGAAGTAAGTTCCCATGCACTGGAACTGCACCGTGTCACCTGCTGTGACTTTGATGTAGCAGTGTTCACCAATTTAACGCAGGATCATCTGGATTATCATGTGACGATGGAAAACTATTGCAAAGCAAAAACCATTCTGTTCCGTATGCTGGGGAAAAACGGTGAAAAAGCCGGATTGCAGAAAACTGCGATTATTAACATTGATGATGCGTGGGCAAACCAGTTCATGGTGGCATCCAATGTGCCAGTGGTTACCTACAGTATGCAGAAAGATGCAAGCTGGAAAGCGGAAGATGTACAGGTTGGCGCGGAAGGTGTGCGTTACACAGTAGATGGTCATCCAGTACAATTGCATTTAACCGGTAATTTTAACGTGTACAATTCTCTGGCAGCGCTGGCAGCCGGTGAAACGCTGGGTTTCCCGGTAACAGAGGTGATTCAGGCGCTGGAACAGGTGGGCGGCATCGCCGGCCGATTCCAGACCGTAAAAGAAGCGAAAGCATTCAGTGTAATCGTAGATTATGCCCACACACCGGATGGGCTGGAAAACGTAATTTCCACTGCACAGGCATTTGCCAAAGGGCGCGTTATCACAGTGTTTGGCTGCGGCGGGGACCGCGACCGTACCAAGCGCCCGCTGATGGGTGAGACGGCTGCCAGATTGAGTGACTATTGTGTTGTGACATCCGATAATCCGCGCACAGAAAATCCAGAGCAGATTCTGCAGGATATTCTGCCAGGGGTAGAGAAGCACATGCAGCAGGAGCAGTATCATGTTGAAATTGACCGTCGTAAAGCAATTCATTATGCGGTACAAATGGCACAGGCCGGCGATGTGGTTCTGCTGGCAGGAAAAGGACACGAAAACTATCAGGATGTCAATGGTGTGAAACATCATTTTGACGATTATGAAGTGGCACAGGAAGCTATCGCGTTAAAACAGGCGTAAACCTGTATCAATTATAACGGGAGTGGGGAGCAGATGCGGGAACAGATAAGGGATATTGCCCAGTCGCTGGGTTATGCATACAAACAGACAACAGAACAGATGGTGACTGGAATTTCTATAGACAGCCGGGCTGTGAAACCGGGAGATTTATTCGTGGCTCTGGTCGGAGAAAAAACGGATGGGCATCGTTATCTGCAGCAGGCGATAGAGAATGGTGCAGCGGCTGTTGCCATTTCTCTGCCTGAACAGGTAACACTGGACGACTATTCCGATTATATTGTGGTATCGGACGGTGTTCAGTTTGTACAGCAGCTGGCTCACTGGCTGCGCATGAAGTCCTCCGTTCCGGTGGTGGCTGTTACCGGCAGTACCGGAAAAACCTCCACAAAAGATTTTCTGGCAGCAGTATTAGAACCGCTGGGCAATATTGTTGTCACAAAAGGAAATCATAATAATGAGTTAGGATTACCATTAACGATTTGCGGATTAGAAGAGAATACAAAAGTACTGGTCGTGGAGATGGGGATGCGCGGCCTGGGTCAGATTGATTTTCTGTGCCGCATTGCAGAACCGGATTGCGGAATCATCACCAATATCGGGAAAACCCATTGTGAATTGCTTGGTTCACAGGAAAATATTGCGCAGGCTAAGTGTGAGTTGTTGCCATATATCAAAGAAAACGGTATAATTGCTCTGAGCAAAAAAGATGAACCATTGTTACAGCCATGGCTTTCTTCCTGCAAAGGTACCGTTCTGTGGTATGATGCCGAAAGCAAATCCGGCGATTTATGGGCGGATGATATCTGTCAGACAGAGGAAGGGATTCGCTATCAGCTGCATTGCGGTGAACATCGGCAGAAGATTGAACTGCAGGTACAGGGTGTGCATAATGTATCGAATAGTTTAGCAGCTATCGCCATTGCGCATCATCTGGGCGTGAGCTGGGAACAGATTGGCGATTGTCTGCAGAAAGCCAGATTAACTGGTATGCGTCTGGATATTGCAGTATCAGATGCCGGGGTTACAGTGATTAATGACGCCTATAATGCCAATCCTGATTCCATGAAGAGTGCATTAGGAGTGCTGATGCAGAGAAAAGGAGCCCGTAAGATTGCAGTGCTGGGTGATATGTATGAACTGGGAAAATATGAAGCGGAGAGTCACCGGGAAGTTGGTCGTGCAGCTGCAGAACAGAAGGTGGATTACCTGATTGCAGTCGGCGGTCTGGGACGTTTAATCGGTGATGCAGCAAAAGAAGCCGGCTGTGTGGTTGACTGGGCAGAGAACAACCAGCAGGCCGTTCAGCTGCTGCAGCGGTATATCCGTTCTGGAGATGTGGTGCTGGTAAAGGGCAGTCGTGGTATGCAAATGGAGCAAATTGTACAGAACTTGATGGGGTGAAATTATGTTGCAAATCGTGTTAGCCTTTGCAATCAGTCTTGGAACTTGTTTAATCATCGGACCGATTATGATTCCGGCGCTGCACCGTTTGAAATTCGGACAAAGTGTCCGTTCTGACGGGCCGCAGAGCCATCTGCAGAAACAGGGAACACCAACCATGGGCGGTGTGATGTTCTTTTTCAGTATGATTCTGGGGACGATCTTTTTAGCGGGCAATTCTTATCTGGCATATTTTATGCTGGTCTGCACACTGGGATTTGGTTTAATCGGGTTTGTGGATGACTATATCAAAATTGTAAAAAAACGCTCGCTGGGGCTGACGGCCAAACAGAAACTGCTGGCGCAGATTGTGTTCTCTGTACTGCTGGCGCTGGCAGCTGATTATATTGGAATCAGCACAGCGGTGATGATTCCGCTGCTGGGCTGGAGTATTGAGCTGAATGTGATATATTATTTCTTTGTGGTATTTCTGCTGGTTGGCACGACCAATGCCGTCAACCTGACTGACGGGCTGGATGGCCTGGCCTCCGGTGTTACGCTGATTGTGGCACTGGGTTATGTGCTGATTGGTTTTATGACAAGCAATTACGCAGTGATGATTTTTGGTGCTGTTGTCATGGGCAGCTGCTTAGGGTTTTTAGTGTTTAATCATCATCCGGCAAAAGTATTTATGGGGGATACTGGATCTCTGGCGCTGGGCGGCGCGGTGGCAGCGATGGCTATCGTGACAAAAACAGAATTACTGCTGCCTCTGATTGGGATTATCTATGTAGCGGAAACTGTTTCGGATATCATTCAGGTAGGCATTTATAAATGGAAAAAAGTACGTGTCTTTAAAATGGCACCGCTGCACCATCATTTTGAACTGAGCGGCTGGTCTGAATGGAAAGTAGTACGTGTATTCTGGGCGGTCACTGCGGCGGCAGTATTATTAACCTTATTGTGTTATAGCATTACAGTGACAAATTTATAGTATGATTCTGAACGAGGTGTGGAACATGGGCAAAAAAGTACTGGTCATCGGTGCAGCCCGAAGCGGGCTGGCTGGTGCTGAATTTCTGGCAAAACAGGGGAATCAGGTTGTATTGACCGACATGAAGCAGGTAGAGCAGGTGGACAATCTGGCAGCGCTGGGGGTGTCGTTTATATGGGGAGAACAGCCGGATGTGGCAGCCATTCAGCCAGATTATATCGTGATGAGCCCGGGGGTTCCGCTAACCATTGCTCCGGTAAAATATGCGCAGGCGCATGGGATTCCAGTCATTGGTGAGCTGGAGTTAGCTTATCGCCACTGTAAAGCACCCTTTGTTGCGATTACTGGTACAAATGGGAAAACAACCACCACTACACTGATTGGTGAGTTATTAAAGAAAACCGGGAAGCAGGTTTTTGTTGGCGGAAATATTGGTGTGCCGCTAATTAGCTATGTGAATCAGTTGGACGCTGACGATATTGTGGTTGCGGAAGTCAGCAGTTTTCAGCTGGAAACAATAGAAACGTTCTGTCCGCATCTGGCGCTGATGATTAATCTGACACCGGACCATCTGGATCGTCATGGCGATATGGCTGGTTATCTGGCTGCCAAAGCAAGAATTTTTGAAAACCAGAAGGAATCTGACTATCTGGTGTTAAATTATGATGATGTGACATTGCGTGAGCTGCGGTCGCAGAGCAATGGAAAAGTGATATTTTTCAGCCAGCAGCATAAACTAGAGGAAGGCGTTTATCTGGACGATAATCAGGTAATGCTGGCGTTAAACGGTCAGACGGTTGCCATCTGCAAGGCTGATGAGATTGCAATCAAAGGAAAACATAATCTGGAAAATGCGATGGGTGCCATTGCGTTTGCATACCTGAGCGGTGTAACGCCGGAGGACATTCGTGATGTACTGATGACTTTTCAGGGGGTAGAACATCGGTTAGAGCCAGTGCGTACGTTAAACGATGTATTATATATTAACGATTCCAAAGGAACCAATCCGGATTCTACCATAAAAGCGATTGAGGCGTACGACCGTCCGATTGTTATTATTCTGGGCGGAAAAAATAAAGGCATTGCCTTTACAAATCTGGCGCAGCTGGTGAAACAGCGTGTAAAAAAAGCTGTGGTGCTGGGCCAGGCCAAGGCGGATATCGTATCTGCATTGCAGGAAGCAGGATTTTCGGACTATGTAGTAACAGATACATTTGAAGATGCAGTGAAAACGGCTGCCGGACTGGCAGAGCCGGGAGATATTGTGCTGCTGTCTCCGGCCTGCACAAGCTGGGATATGTTCAGCAGCTATGAAGAGCGGGGGCAGTTGTTTAAAGAGATTGTGTCAGCACTGTGATAACCGTGTTTCACTTACAATGAGCTCCAATAGGAAGGAAGGTGCATAGAGATGGAACGAAGAGGACCGGCAGATTTATTGCTGTTTTTTATTACGCTGGTACTGCTGGCCATTGGTCTGGTTATGGTATTAAGTTCGAGTTCCTACGATGCTATGCTGACCAATGGAGATGCATTGTTTTATTTTAAGCGACAGATAATTTTTATGTTTGCGGGTTTTTTTGCCATGTTTGTTATGATGAACATCAAGCCTGAATTTGTAAAAAATCTGGCGGTTCCATTCATGGTAGCCTGTATTTTTATGTTAATTTTAGTACCGTTTATCGGCGTTGAAGTAAACGGTGCCAGAAGATGGCTGGGGACACAAAGTGTGCGTTTTGCTCCGGCGGAAGTAGCGAAACCAGTTGTGATTGTTTTTTTTGCCATGTGGCTGACTTCCCTGGGTCGAAAAAATCTGCAAACCTTTAAAGGATTTCTGTATACCCTGGTTGTCCTCGCTGTTATTCCGATTCTGGTCGTGATTGAAGATTTAGGGACAGCGATTTCCATTGCAGGTGCACTGATTTGTATGATGATTGTTGCAGAGGTGCCATGGCGGTATCTTGGGGGAACCGTAGCGATTGGATTAGCCGGTGTCGTTTCTATGATTGCGGTAAAACCATACCGCATTAACCGGATTCTTGTGTGGCTCGACCCGTTTTCTGATCCGTTAGGGAACGGCTATCAGGCTGTGCAGTCTCTGTATGCGCTCGGCTCAGGCGGTTTGTTTGGTGTAGGGCTTGGTGCCAGCAGACAGAAACTGCTGCATTTGCCGGAACGGCACACGGACTTTATTTTCTCTATTATCGGGGAAGAACTGGGGTTCGTTGGAGCAGCATTTGTCATTTTATTATTTGCTTTGTTTGTATGGCGCGGTTTTTATATTGCGATGCATCTGGACGATAAGTTTAAGGCACTGACGGCATTTGGCCTGACAGCCGTTATCGGGATTCAGGCCATGATTAATATTGGCGTGGCAGTTGGTTTTCTGCCGGTGACCGGGATTACGCTGCCATTTATCAGCTATGGCGGTACCTCGCTGGTATTTATGCTGGCAACCGTAGGTTTTTTACTGAATATGTCCAGGTACATGAAACGATAAAAAGGTGGTAAAGCGTATGCGTATTCTGTTGACAGGCGGTGGCACAGGCGGACATATCTATCCGGCCCTGGCCATTGCGGAGCGATTGAAGGAGTTGCATCCGGAATGCGAGATTTTATATGTAGGGACGCAAAAAGGGCTGGAAAACCGGATTGTTCCGCAAAGAGGGATACCTTTTCAAACAATAGCAGTGGAAGGCCTTCCGCGTAAAATCAGTCCAGCACTGCTGAAAGCCGTTGGCAGAGCAGCAGGCGGCTGTATGGATGCGAGAAAAATTGTGAAACAGTTTCAGCCGGATCTGGTTGTGGGAACTGGCGGTTATGTTTGCGGTCCTGTTGTACTGGCAGCAAGGATGCGTGGGATTCCTGCTATGATTCACGAGCAGAATGCATTTCCAGGTGTGACCAACAAAATTCTGGCCCGGTTTGTCAATAAGATAATGGTAAACTTTCAGGCCTCTGAGCAATACTTTGTACATAAGGAACGGATTTGTGTCACTGGGCTGCCTGTGCGTCAGGAAGTGCTGCACACGGAACGAAAGGCGGGTTTAGCGTATTTTGGTTTTTCCGCCGATAAAACAACGCTGCTTGTCAGTGGCGGAAGCCGTGGTGCCCGCAGCATCAACCGTGCAATGGCAAAAGCTTATCCAGAACTGGTGAAACAGTCTGGATTACAGATTCTGCATTTAACAGGTGCTGTTGACTATGAGGATACCTTACACGCCATTGCTGCAGAAAAGATCGATTTGCAGGCGCATCCGCAGATTATTGTGAAACCGTATCTGGATGAAATGCAGTATGGGCTGGCGGCTGCTGACTTCTGTGTAGGCCGTGCCGGTGCTACGTTTCTGGCGGAAATCACAGCCTGCGGTCTGCCTGGAATTTTAATTCCATATCCTTATGCGGCCGAAAATCATCAGGAATACAATGCAAAAGCTCTGGCAGACCAGAATGCTGCCGTGATGATGTTAGATAAAGAGCTGACAGGGGAATTGCTCTGTCAGAACATTATGGATTTATATCAGCAGCCGGAAAAACGCAATAGGATGGCTGCATGTGCCCGTGATGCTGGCAAACGGGATTCGCTGGATTTCATTGTCCGGCTGGTGGAAGAATATTGCCAGTAATGACTGGGGGGATTGGCGTTGCAGAATATAGAGGGAAAACATATTTATTTTATGGGAATCGGCGGCATTGGCATGAGCGGGATTGCAGAAATCCTGCTTGATTTTGGATGTCGTATTTCCGGTTCAGATATTAAAGTGTCCAGTGTGACAGAGCGTCTGCAGAAAAAAGGGGCTGTGATTTACATTGGCCAGAAAGCAGAAAATATTAGCGATGATATTGATATTGTTGTGCGTTCCAGTGCAATTCGTGAAAATAATCCCGAACTGATTCGTACAAAAGAATTAGGGATTGCGATGCTGCATCGTTCTCAGATGCTTGCGCACCTGATGGAAGATAAACGAGCCGTCTGTGTTGCAGGGGCGCATGGAAAAACAACAACATCTTCTATGATTGCACTGATGATGGAACTGGCAGAAAAAGATCCGACTGTTGTGGTCGGCGGTGAAATTTATCAGATTGGCAGCAATGCAAAAAGTGGGAAAGGTGATATTCTGGTAGCGGAAGCCGATGAGAGCGACGGGTCTTTCCTGAATCTGCTGCCGTGGATGGCGATTATCACGAATGTGGAAGAAGATCATCTGGACCATTATAAAAATCTGGATGCGATTCGGGAAGCCTTTCAGGCTTTCATACAGAAAACAGGGGAACGTGGTGTGACCGTACTGAATTATGATTGTGAAGAAACAAGAAAGCTAGCCGCGCAGGTCCCTGGTAAACTGATTACTTATGGTTTTGCAGATGATGCTCAGCTGCAGAGCAGAAACTGGCGGTATGAACAGGGCATCAATATGGCGGATGTATATCTGAACGGTGAGTTTCTGGGTGTTCTGCAGCTGCATGTCCCGGGCAGACATAATATCAGCAATGGTCTGGCAGCAGTGGCAGCCGGTTTGGAAATAGGTATGACCTTTGATGAAATTGCAGCAGGATTAGTACAGTTTGGCGGAGCAAGACGCAGATTCCAACTGCTGGGGAATGTACACAACATTCAGATTATTGACGACTATGCGCATCATCCGACGGAAATTGCAGCTACGATTCAAGCTGCACGCGGTGTTCATGAAGGCCGTCTGGTAGCAGTGTTTCAGCCGCATCGCTACAGCCGGACCAAGTTTCTGGCAGATAAATTTGCAGAAAGTTTTCATCTGGCTGATGAAGTGATTCTGACTGATGTTTATTCTGCTGGCGAAGCGTTATGCGAAGGTGCAGAAAGTACTGCTATCATTGCGCATATGACCCAGTCTGTACAGATGGTGCACAGAGAAAAGCTGAATCGTTTCCTGCTGGATTTTGTTCGGGCAGGCGATATGGTACTCATGATGGGTGCCGGGAATATCTGGCAGAATTCAATGCAGTTAGTAGAGGATTTAAAACACAAGCAAATTTAGAAGCTATAAATAAAAAGTTCACAGGTGATTTCTATGAAAATCAAAGAACATGAACCTATGCGTAATTATACAACCTGGCGTATTGGCGGTCCTGCTGATCGTCTGGTACAGCCGGAATCGGTAGAAGAGTTGCAGCAGGCCTTACGAGAGGCGAAGGCTTCCGGACAGCCGTACTATGTTGTTGGAGGCGGTTCCAATCTGCTGGTTGCTGATGAAGGCATTGCGGGGACTGTAATCCGTTTGGGCGGCAGTTTGACTGGATTGCAGATTACAGATGAATATATTATCGCAGAGGCCGGAGTGCCTCTGCCTTTCCTTGCCCGAAAAGCGGCAGAACACGGTTTGTCCGGGCTGGAGTTTGCGGCTGGGATTCCTGGTTCTGTTGGCGGTGCAGTGGTAATGAATGCCGGTGCCTATCAGGGGCAGATTTCTGATTTGATTTGTCAGGTAACTTGCTGTGACGGCAGTGGGCAGCTTATCACTTTAGATGCGGCGGCTTGTGACTTTTCTTATCGAAACAGCCGGTTCAAACATGACCGGGACTTGACCATTGTATCGGTGAAAATGAAATTAACCGCCAGGAAAAAAGAGGAAATTCTGGAGCGGATGGAGAAAAATACAGCATCGCGCAATATAAAACAGCCGGTGGAGTATCCAAATGCAGGAAGTATTTTTAAAAATCCTGCTGGCGATGCAGCTGGTCGTTTAATTGAGCTTGTTGGTGCAAAAGGATGGCGTCAGGGTGATGCCATGGTATCGGACAAGCATGGTAATTTTATTGTGAATGTGGGAACTGCTACATGTGAGGACGTACTGCTGCTGGTAAACCGCGTCAAACAGGCAGTCTATGCAGAAACAGGCGTTCTCTTAGAGGAAGAAATTTTATTATTGGGAAGAGAAAATCGCTAAAGTTCAGTAGACAGCCCTCAAATCCTTTGTTATAATAAATTACATAAGTAATGTAAAGTCGTGATAGTATGAAAAAAACAGACAAAATTATTGTTCTGGAAGAATACAAATCGAATGCTGAAAAGGCTATGCCTGTGCAAAGGAAAGAATCCGTACCCAAAAAACAACGGTTTCGTGTAAAAAAGAGAAAACTGCTGAAAGTAATCGGCGTGGTCGGTTTTTTCTTTGTTTTTTTGTATTTGCTGGGCTGCTTTCCGCTGTTTCAGGTTAGTATAATCGAGGTGGAAGGAAATACAGCGCTAAGTGATGAAAAAGCGATTGCGTTATCGGGGATTCAGCTTGGCGATAATTTTTTCTATGCAGATACCTGGGGGGCGAAGAAGAGCCTGCGGCAGAATCCTTTTGTGGAAGAGGTACAGATTCGAAGAAATTTACCGAATAAACTTACCATTGTAATCACAGAGCGCCGCTCAGTAGGGTACATTGTAACGCCGGATGGTTATGTGCAGGTCGGTGAAGATGGTCGGTTACTGGCAATACAGCAGAGTTTAAGTAATTATGGTCTGCCGGTTATCAGCGGTGTTGAATTGAGCGAACTGCCTTCTATCGGTGGGTTCATTCAGAACGAAAAATTGAAACAGGCTCTGGAAGTATTACAACACTGCGATCAGTCGCTGCTGAACAATATTGCTGAGTTGAATGTGGGTCAGGAATATTATATTCTGGCTTACACCAATCAGAAGCTGGAGGTTCGTTTAGGCGGGCTGGATCATATTGAACAGCGTCTGCAGGATTTAAATCAGATTTTAACCAGTGTCGTCGGGACACAAATTGCGGCGGATCAGATTCTGTATATTGATTTGCGATATGAGGGTCAGCCGGTAATAAAATTGAGAACGTAAGTTTAGGATGAATATTGGGGGAGCGTGTGGTTATGTTTGAACTGGAAAAAAACAGTAGCGGTAATTTAGCTTGCATAAAAGTAATTGGTGTTGGCGGTGGCGGCGGTAACGCTGTGAATCGTATGATTGCTGCCAATGTAGAAGGTATTGAATTTATTGTTGCAAACACAGACGCACAGGCATTGGAAATGTCTAAAGCGCCAACTAAAATCCAGCTGGGCGGGAAACTGACTCGTGGTCTGGGTGCCGGCGGGAATCCTGAAGTAGGTTGTAAATCTGCTGAAGAAAGCCGAGAAGAACTTACCCAGGCGCTGAAAGGTGCAGATCTGGTATTTGTAACCGCAGGTATGGGCGGCGGTACCGGTACTGGCGCTGCCCCGGTTGTTGCCGAGGTAGCCAAAAGCATTGGTGCATTAACCATCGGGATTGTGACAAAACCGTTTAACTTTGAAGGCAAACGCCGTATGAAGCAGGCGCTGGAAGGGATTGAACGTCTGTCTGCCCAGGTAGACTCCATCGTTACCATTCCAAATGACCGCTTACTGCAGATTGCAGATAAAAATACCACATTAGAATCTGCATTCTCTTTTGCAGATGATATTCTGCGTCAGGGCGTACAGGGTATTTCCGACACGATTGCAAAAGCCGGGATTATCAATCTGGACTTTGCTGACGTTCGTGCAATTATGGAAAATACCGGCGTAGCACTGATGGGTGTTGGTATCGCGAAAGGCGAAAACCGTGCAGTTACTGCCGCAAAAGCGGCAATTTCCTCTCCGTTGCTGGAATTATCCATCGAAGGTGCAAAAGGTATCCTGCTGAATATTTCCGGCAGTAATCTGACTCTGCTGGAAGCGCAGGAAGCAGCTGATTTCATCTATGAATCCGCCGGTACCGATGCTGATATTATGTTCGGTGCATTCGATGAAGAGAATGGTTCCGATGAAATTAAAATTACCATCATTGCAACTGGCTTTCACCAGCAAAACCCTGCTGAGCAGCCGGCAGTGCCAGAAAAAAAACAGACTGTGACAGCAAAAGAAAATGTACGGCCAGCACATCAGGCTCCGGTACGCGGTGAAATTCCAGAAATTAAATCTGCTCTGGATGGCGTAGTGATTCCGGAATTTTTACTGAGAAAGAAAAACTGAGATAGTTTTGTGTGAGAGTATTTCCGACAGGAAATACTCTTTTTTTTGCGCGCAAATCGACAGATTTCACAGCTTAGAGGGGGTATAATAGAGAAAACAGTTTGTTCTGATGGGAGCGCAGCGTTATGACGGTGTATCTCGATGAGGTGTTTGCAGTAAATCTGATAATGGATTGGCTGATTCTCTGGCTCGCAGGAAATCTGGCACAATGCGGTGCTGGGCGCTGGAGATTGAGAGCAGCAGCCTTACTGGGTGCCGTTTATTCTGTGGCGGTGTTCTTTCCCTGGGGAGTCTGGCTGACCCTGTTACCGATAAAAATAGGCTGGTCGCTGCTGATGCTTGTGGTGGCCTATTCTTTTGTAAACTGGCGGAATTATCTGAAACTTGTTATTTATTTTTATTTTGTTTCGTTTGTATTGGGTGGCGCTTCTGTTGCGGCAATGTATCTGTTTGGTGAACAGAGTATACAAACCTGGAGCGGTGTTGCACTGGTGGAAATTGATTTTCAGTTGTTCTGGCTGGTCATTGCGGCAGGAATGGTAAGCGCGGCAGTCTGGTATTTACGAAATCGTTTGCGTCAGGATTTATCGGCACCGCAGCAAATTGTGACAGGATGGGTTCAGCTCGGGGAACAGGTGATATCCTTGCAGCTGCTGGTGGATAGCGGACATAGCCTCACAGATCCGTTAAGCGGTAAATCTGTAGTTGTGGCAGAGCAAAGAATCTTATTGCCTCTGTTTTCAGAAGCTGTGCAAAAAATACTGGGACAACAGCTGGAACATGGGGCTGATATTTTGTTATTGATGGCTGAGCAGAGTAATATGGCGGGACGCTGGCGTCTGATTCCTTTTCAGACAGTGGGACAACAGGGATTGCTGCTTGGTTTCCGGCCTGACAGTATGATATTACAGTATGGAACAGTAAAACGAACTTGTCATAACATTATTGTAGCCATGTCGTCACAACAGTTTTCTTCTCATGAAACGTACCAAGGACTGGTTCCGCCAGACTTACTATAAGAGAGGAGTTATCACTATGGGACTATCGGAAAAAGTCAATCTGATGTTAGTCTGGATGATGAAAAAACTGCATCTTCAGGAGGAGGTGTACTATGTTGGCAGTAATGAGTCATTGCCGCTGCCGCTGACTCCCGAGGAAGAACAGCAGCTGCTGATACAGCTGGAACAGAATGTTGAGCAAGCCAGAGAAAAACTGATTGAGCACAATTTGCGTCTGGTGGTTTATATCGCTCGTAAATTCGAAAATACAGGGATTCCGGTGGAGGATTTAATTTCCATTGGTACCATTGGGCTGATTAAAGCGGTCAACACCTTTGATAACAGTAAGAAAATCAAATTGGCGACCTATGCTTCCAGATGTATTGAAAATGAAATTCTTATGCAGTTGCGTCGCACCAGCAAAATGCGCTATGAAGTCAGTCTGGATGAGCCGCTGAAAATAGATTACGATGGCAATGAGCTGCTGTTATCTGATGTGATGGGGACGGAGGATGACACCATCTACCAGTATATAGAGAAAGATATCGATTATTCCCTGCTGCAGGCCGCCATGTCAAAGCTCTCTAAACGTGAACGGACGATTGTGGAGCTGCGGTTTGGATTGCGCGGCCGGGAGGAACGCACCCAGAAAGAAGTCGCAGACTTACTGGGTATTTCTCAGTCATATATTTCGCGTTTGGAGAAAAAAATTATCGGGCGCCTGCAAAGAGAATTTCAAAAACTGGAATAGTATAGACCGCATATACAGCGAATTGATGATGAAAGTTGACAGTTTGCAATCATTTACTGTAAAATAATCTCCTAATTTCTTTACTTTTGTAGTATAATATCTTAGAATACATTACAGTAAACAGGAGGTGCATATATGAAGATTGCAGTTTGTGATGATAATCCCGTGTTTTGTAATCAGATGGTACAATTGATTCGGCAGGAGGAACAGGAAAACGGACAGTTTGATATTCACGTGTTCTGTAGTGGTGAAAAACTACTGGAGGCTTTTGAGCAGAAACTGCAGTTTGATTTAATTTTTCTGGATATTGAGATGGGCGAAGGGATTACCGGTATCGAAACAGCAGTGCGTATTCGACAGCAGAACCAGGATGTGATGCTGGTATTCGTGACAGCCCACATGAATTTTGTATTTGAAGCTTTTGATGTGCAGGCCATGCAGTATCTGTTGAAGCCCATTGATTTGCAACAGTTTCAGCGTGTGTTTCATCGCTGCCGTCGCAAATATTTTGATGAAGAATATCGCTTCCCGTTCCGTATCCGCAATGATCGCGGTCAGGAAGAAATTCTATTGCTGATGGTGAAGAACATCCTGTATATTGAAAGTTATTTGCGCAAACTGCATGTGTATACGATATATGGTTATAACTTTGAGATGGCCGGGAAAATATCTGAAATGGAGGATTTGCTGGCGGCGCACGGCTTTATTCGTCCGCATAAAAGCTATCTGGTGAATCTGAAATATCTTCGTGTGATAGAATCTGACCAGATATTAATACAGGTGGCATCGGATCAGGAACCCGTGATGCTGCCATTGTCCCGCCGCAAACGAGAACAGGTAAAAAAAGCTTTTCTGCAATATAAAGTGGACGATATAGCAAAATAGATAATCATGCATATGGAACTGACAGAAAAGAGGGTACAACAATGTTTCATCAAAAAACGCAGGGACGCCTGACTATTTTTCAATCAACACTGCTGGAGAGGCAGCCTGAACTGGTGCATGGCTTCAGCAGCCGCAGCGGGGGATACAGCAAAGGTTGTTTCAGCAGTCTGAATATGGGGCTCATCAATGGCGATAATCCAGCAGATGTGCAACAGAATCGTCTGCTGTTTGCCGATGCATTAGGGATTACACCAGAGCATGTCGTGTGCGGGTATCAGGTGCACAGTACCAACATTGCACGAGTAGGCCGGGAAGAAATGGGGCGTGGCTTTTTTGATGCATCGGAAGCATTGCCGGAAACGGATGGACTGGTGACCAGTCAGCGCGGTATTGCTTTGATGACGATGTATGCGGACTGTGTTCCTGTTTTATTTTATGAGCCGGAACAAAAAGTAATCGGCGTGTGCCACTGTGGATGGAAAGGAACGGTAGGGAGGATTGCCGCCGGAATGGCAGATATCATGGCAACAGAGTATAACTGTGACCGGAAAAAGATTCTGGCTGCTATTGGACCGTCTATCTCGCGGGCAGCCTACGAAGTGGATTTACCGGTGCTGGAGCAGTTTCGTCAGGCGTTTGATTTTGCTGACCAGCTGATTACCCCTGTGGATGCTGCTCACGGCAAAGTGGATTTGTGGGAGGCAAACCGGATGCAGCTGCTGGAAGCAGGCTTGCAGGACAGCAATATTGACGTAAGCGGCCTGTGTACCTGCCAGAATCATCAGATTTTTTTCAGCCACCGCGCCGACCATGGTAAAACCGGCCGCAATGCTGCCATGATAATGATGTTTTGAAGAATTTATAAACCATTAAAAAAATCTCCAGCTTCTTCATATAGAAGACAGGAGATTTTTGTTTTTATTTTCCAGCCATGGTGCGGTCGATTAAAAATTCAATTTCTTCATATTCCCGCAGGCCGGTGAATTTATTGCACTGCTGACCGTCGCGATAAAATAGAACGGTTGGAGTACCCTGCAGTTTCATACCTTTATACAAGGTTTCCTCCGCAATGGCATCTACATAGTAAAAGCGGAATGGTTTATCGAGATATCCTTGTTCGATTTCTTCGATTAATGGATGCAGTTCCTGGCAGATTGGACATCCTTCTTTTACAAACAGCACCAGACAGGTATGTTTTTCCTCTGATACATACTGCTCAAAACTTTGCTGTGTCAACGCTTCCATATAACGTCACCTCAAATAGACTATTTTCTTTATCATAGCATGATTCTGGGAGAAAATACAAGACTTCTTCACATTTTCTTTTGGTAAATCATCATTTTTTTGTTATAATAGGAGCAACAACAGAGAAACGGAGGGGTGCGTATGAAATGGATGAACCACTGGAAAACAATTACGCATCATAAAAAGCTGGTGATGGAGTATTGTTTCCGGGTAGGCTTGTATTATCAGGGAATCACTCACGATTTATCAAAATTTTCTCCGGTGGAGTTTCTGGCAGGTGTCCGGTATTTTCAGGGAAATCGCAGTCCCAATGACGCTGAACGGAAAGCGAAGGGCTACAGCGCCGCCTGGCTGCATCACAAAGGACGCAACAAACATCATCTGGAATACTGGATTGATTACAGTGCGGAGGGTGACCGCCATCTGACCGGGATTCGCATGCCGGAACGCTATGTGGTAGAAATGGTGTGCGACAGAATTGCGGCCAGCAAAACCTACCGAAAAGAACTGTACACGGATAGTGACCCTTACAATTACTATGAGTATTCCAGGGCTGCTTATCTGATGCATCCAGAGTCCCAGGCGCTTCTGGAACAGCTGCTGATTTTGCTGAAAGAAGAAGGGGAAGAGGCGATGTTTGGCTATATAAAGCGTGAAGTTTTGAGAAAAAGATGGAAGAAATCGATGAAGAGGCATTGACTAATTCTTATCCGTACTATAGAATTTTACTAGGATTCATTGTGAGAAATGAAAATAGAAAAAGAAAGAAATGTTGAAGGAGTTGTATTTATGGAAAACTTAAAACGTTTACCGGACAGTGAATTAAAATTGATGATGATTATCTGGGATGCAGGTGAGCCGGTTGCTTCTCCGTATATTCTGGAAAAACTGGTTGGTCAGAAAACATGGGCAAAAACAACTGTTCTAAACTTTCTGTCCCGTCTGGTGGATCGCGGTTTCCTGACCACTGAAAAAAGAGGCCGTTTCCACTTTTTCTCCCCTGCAGTATCCAAAGAGGATTATCTGCAGATGGAGAGCTGCTCTTTTCTGGAAAGAGTACATCAGAATTCTTTGAAAAGCCTGGTTGCATCTTTATATGATGGCAAAGGGATTAATGACAATGATTTAGAGGAGCTGCGCCAGTACGTAGATCAGATTGCCGATCAGAAATAAAAATAAGGTTTGACAGCTTCGGAAAGGATGTCTATGCGAGCACTATTTTTATCCGTACTGTCTCTTTCAATTAGTATTCTTCCTTTTCTCATTCTGCTGCTGATATTGCAGAATCGTCTGAAACAGCGCTTTGGCATCCGCTGGCTTCGTCTAATCTGGGTAGTGGTGCTGGTGCGGCTGCTTTTGCCGTTTCCGGTAATGGGCGAATCACTGTTAACCCCGAATGTGTTTGCGCCGGTGCTGTATGATGGGACGATTTCAGAAGAAGTTTCAGTATTATTTCAGCAGGTAGCGTTTATTGATTGTCTGGCGGCCCTCTGGTTTGTTATAGCAGGCGCTATGCTGCTGGAGCATGTTATGGATTATCATCTGTTTTTATATCATGTACGGCGCAGGAGCTGCATGCCTCAGGACAGCCGATATGCTCTGGCTTTGGCGAAAGTGCGTGAAGTCTGGGCATTGCCGCAATCCTTAAGGGTGATGATTTGCCCGGATATGAAAACACCGGCTGCAGTTGGTGTCTTTCGACCAGTGATACTATTACCGTCTGAACAGTATGATGACAGCACGATGATGCTGATTCTGCATCATGAGGCTGCTCATCTGCGCCGGGGGGATATTCTGGTGAAATGGTGTGCCATGCTGGCAAACTGTTTGTACTGGTTTCATCCATTTGTGTATCTGGTGCAGAAAGAACTGGAGCAGCATCTGGAAATTGCCTGTGATGAAGCGGTGATGAAGAAGCTGGGGCAGGAAACGGAAATCCAGAAAGCCTATAGTTATATCATTCTGGCTGCGGCTGCGGGAAAAGCAGGGCAGGCTTATCCGATTGTTGCCTGTCTGCAGGATACGAAGGTGTATCTGAAAGCACGCATTGATAATATTTTTGACACCAGGCCGAAACGGTCAGGGATGCCTGTGCTGGTGCTGAGTGCAGTGGCATTGCTGTTGAGCAGCGGACTGCTGCAGTTAGAATATTATGATACCCGCAGTATAGAACTTCTGCCGGAAGTGCAGTATGAAGTGGTGGCAGCCACAGAAGAACAGATTGGCCAGTCGATTGTGACGGTGGATTTGTATCGACTGGAGCAACAGCTGGAAGAACAGGAAGCATAAAACTTTAAACAAAACAAGCACAGGGCTGCTGCATTTATTTGCGGCAGCTTTTTATGTAGCTTGGGTTGTTGTGAACAGCAGAAACAGCAGCCGCCACTTTTCCTTTCCCTCAGCGGCTCTGGACAGTTACTTACATGCGCAGCATTGTCAAACTTAGTTTGCTATGCGCTGCACAAGTAAGTAACTGTCCATCCCGATTCGGAAGGCGGAACGTGGTTGTCTGTCTGTTTCTGCTATACAATAACTATAACTATCTACTAGACAAAGAATCGCTTAAAAAAAGCTGGCGGCAAAATCGGCATTCATGTTCGGATGCAGTGTTTTTGTGATGGCTCTGGCCAGAATGGTGCTGCAGTTTTGCACCAGGTCATCGATTTCTTTTGGTGTCACTTCCAGATTACTGTGGCATGGCTGCAGTGCCTGCTGCATGATATTTTGCACGGCTGGCTCTGGAAGTTCCCGTAATGCTTTAGAAAGCTGCGGCCGATGCAGAAGCTGTTCCCAGAATTTTTCCAGCACATTGTGGGCGATGACACGAGCCTTTACGACGGTAGGTACGCCGATGGATATGACAGGTACGCCCATGGTCTGCTGATTAATGCCTGGCCGATGATTGCCAATACCCGCACCTGGTGCGATGCCGGTATCACTAATCTGGATGGTGGTACCAATACGGCTCACATCGCCGGCGGCCAGTGCATCCGCTACCAGGATCAGTTTCGGCTGAATCTGTTTTACGATACTGCCTATGATATCAGCTGACTCAATGCCGGTCATTCCCAGTACACCCGGCGCAATGGTGGTTACAGGACGGACCCCGTCTAATATTTCATCGGGCACATTGCCGTGCAGATGACGGGTTGCCATCAGCTGGTTTATCATGCGCGGTCCCAAAGAGTCCGGCGTGGATTTCCAGTTGCCTAAACCAACGACAAGTACGTTATCGTCCAGAGAAGGGAGCTGCACAAACTTTTGCAGATGTCTGGTCAGCAGATCGGTTAAGCTGTTTATGATACCGTGATGATTAACGGACAGCTCCTTACAGTAAATTGTCACGTACGTACCTTCTGGTTTTTGCATGATACGGCTGCCCTGGCTGTTTAGAATGGTGACAGTGTGAATGGCGGCAAGGTCATCTACCTCTTCCGTCATTTTAACGCCGGGAATTTCTCCGCCGTGGTCACCACGCAATAAATCATGGGCCTCTAATGCTAATTCAGGCAGCATATCCCACTGCTGATACAATGCAAAGGTTCCGGTATGCCGGGTTGATAATGATTGTCCAGTTATGCTGGCTGTCTTCTGTTTTTTCTTTTTTTTATCGGAATGCTTGGTCATATAACGCCCTCCCTTTTTTCATAGTTTTTATCGGAACGGGAGAAAATATGCAGGTCCTGTTGCCATAAAATAAAGCGCAAAACAAAAAACTGCAGCTGCAGCAGATAGAGGGGAAATCTGCATCGGGCAGCAGCAGTTTTTTGCGGAAGGGTGGAGCATAAGATTTTGTCTTACGTTGATTAGTATAGAAAAAAGATTGCCGATTATGTCCGAGAATTTCTGTGTATTTTGCTAATTTGTGCTATAATAAAAACGAGGTGATTGTGGTGCGCATTATTGCAGGACAAAACCGGGGACGTAAACTGAAAAGCGTACCGGGTATGAAAACAAGACCCACTGCTGATCGCGTAAAAGAAGCAGTGTTCAGTTCCATCGATGGATTGTTATATGGCTGTCGTTTTTTAGATGTGTTCAGCGGTACTGGCAGTATCTCACTGGAAGCGGTGAGCCGAGGTGCTGAAGAGGCTGTTTTACTGGAAAAAGATGCGGATGCCTTGAAAGTCATACAGGAGAATATCACAGCCTGTGGACAGCAGCAGCGCTGCAAGCTGCTGCGCGGTGATTCTCTCGCCTCTCTGGATGCGCTGGGCCGCCAGAATAAACAGTTTGACCTGATCTATGTAGATCCCCCTTATCAGAGCGGATTATATGAAATGGTGCTGCAGAAGATTGCGGCGAAAGAATTACTGGCGTCTCACGGGATGATTCTGCTGGAATGTGCAAAAAATGCTTCCCTTTCCGTGGAAAATAGTATATTCTTTATATATAAAGAAAAAGTTTATGGCGATACCCGTATCGTCTATCTGAAATATAAAGGGAATGAGGAGGAAATACTGTGAGTATTTATAATTTATTAGACCAGCTGGAAAGCACCATCGAAGGCAGCAAACGTGCCTTTATGCAGAACGATAAAATCATTATCAGCCCGGAAGAACTGTATCAGCTGATTGACCAGATTCGTTCCAGTGTACCGGATGATATCAAAGATGCCCAGTGGGTAAAAAAAGAAGAGGAACAGATTAAAAGAAAAGCCCAGGAAGATTATGAGCGCATTATCGAGGAAGCACGTCTGCGTGCGCAGGATCTGGTATGTGAAACCGAAATCTATCGTCTGGCCGAAATCCGTGTAAAAGAAATGCTGGAGGAAGCCAATCAGGCTGCCCATGATATCACACTGGGTGCGTTTAATTATGCCAATGATATTATGGAAAAAATCGAAAAACAGCTGCAGATTTACTATGATGTAGTACAGGATGGCAAGGACGAAATTCAGAAATCGCTGGATGCACTGGCTCAGGAATAAAAACAGTGTATGTTCCTGTTATGCAGAAAACAGATGTATCTTGACTGTGCATCTGTTTTTTTGTATGAATTCATCGGAGCGTGTATGACAACTTGATTCATAGAAAGACGGGAGGATTATTATGAACGGAGAACAGTTTTTACAGGAAGCAAAACAGTATGAAGAACAGCTGGTGAAAGACCGACGTTATCTGCATCAGCATCCGGGTATCGGTTTTGATATTGCGGACACGGTTGCCTATGTAAAATCAGAATTAACGGCTATGGGCTACGAACCGCAGGATTGCGGAAAAGCCGGTGTGGTAGCACTGGCTGGCGGTAAAAAGCCGGGAAAGGTTTTCCTGATTCGCGGCGATATGGATGCGCTGCCAATGCAGGAAGAGGCAGACGTGGATTTTGCTTCGCAGAACGGTTATATGCATGCCTGCGGCCACGATATGCACACAGCCATGATGCTGGGCGCAGCTCGCCTGCTGAAAGCACATGAAGCGGAAATTGAAGGCATGGTAAAATTAATGTTCCAGCCAGCGGAGGAAATCTTTGAAGGTGCATTTGACATGATTCAGGCTGGTGTACTGCAGAATCCGGCAGTGGATGCAGCCATGATGATGCACGTGACGGCGGGGATGCCATTCCCTCCAGGGTCCGCTGTGATTATGGCGCCCGGGATCAGCGCTTCTGCCTGTGACTTTTTTGAAATCAGAATTCAGGGAAAAGGCTGTCATGGTTCTATGCCGGAACAGGGCGTTGACCCGATTGTGACAGCGGCTCATATTGTGCTGGCATTACAGGAAATTCAGAGCCGTGAAGTATCCCTTCATGATTCTGTTGCCTTAACTATCGGAGCGGTTCAGGCAGGCAGTGCCTCCAATATTATTCCGGATACGGCACTGCTGAAAGGCAGTCTGCGTACCTTTGATGAAGAAGTGCGCCAGAAGGTGAAAGAACGTATGCAGGCCATCGTATCCGCGATGGGCACTGTATACCGCGCAGAGGCGGAGCTAATATTTGGCAGCGGATGTCCAACCCTGAACAATGATGCGGAGGTTGCCGGAAGTATTGCAGCATATGCCAAAGAAGTACTGGGTATGCGCGGTGCATTTACCACACAGGAACTGACAGCCATGGCTGGTTCCGGCGGCTCTAAAAAGACAGCCGGCGGCTCGGAAGATTTTGCCTATGTGACACAGGAAATTCCTGCGCTGATGGTGGCACTGGCAGCAGGACAGCCGCAGATGGGATATACCTATCCAACCCATCATCCTAAAGTAAAATTCGATGAGTCTGCTCTGGCAAGCGGAAGTGCATTATATGCATACGCGGCAATGAGATGGCTGGAAGAGCATAAATAAAACTATTTACGCAGCAGGTGAATATGGTATAATAGAGCGTAAGAAACTGGAAAGAACTATATGAAATCATAGAGTGAGAGCAGGAGTGGAAATATCGCATGAAAATTGCTTTAGACGCTATGGGCGGGGATTACGCCCCGCAGGAGATTGTGCTGGGCGGTCTGCAGGCATTGCAGCAGTACGATTATATAGAAAAACTATATCTGGTAGGTCAGATTGACAAAATCGAAGCAGTTCTGGCAGAACAGAGCAATGGGAATCGCAGCAAAATCGAACTGGTGGAAGCAACAGAAATTATCGAGATGGAGGATCACCCGGCGAATGCCTATCGCCGCAAGAAAGATGCATCTATCACTGTAGCAACCCGGCTGGTCAAAGAAGGGAAAGCAGATGCAGTTGTATCGGCCGGCAGTACAGGCGGTCAGATGGTGGCAGCTCTGTTTGGCCTGGGCCGTATCAAAGGGGTAAAACGTCCGGCTATCGGCTGTATGATTCCAACGATGACCGGCGGTAAACTTCTGGTGGATGCCGGTGCCAATACCAATGTGGATGTGGAAAATCTGGTGCAGTTTGCACAGATGGGAAGTATTTACATGAAATGTGTCGGCGGCATTGATGCACCAAAGGTCGGTTTAATCAACAATGGTACGGAAGAAACCAAAGGAAGTGAACTGACTCAGGCAGCGTATCAGCAGTTGAAAGAAATCGAAACAATTAACTTTATTGGCAATATCGAGGGGCGCGATGTACCGGCCGGTGCTGCCGATGTTATGACTTGTGACGGTTTTACCGGCAATGTGGTGCTGAAAACGATGGAAGGTATGGCGAAAGTCATCATGTCCATGCTGGAAACAGAAGTAAGGGCTTCTATGCGCTGCACTGTGGGTGCAGGGCTGATGAAACCGGCACTGCGCGGGTTGAAACGCAAAATGGATTATGCGGAATACGGCGGTGCACCGCTGTTAGGTGTTGACGGTGTCAGTGTTGTATGCCATGGCAGCTCCAAGGCAAAAGCAATTTTTAAAGCCATTGATGTGGCGTACCATTGCTGTGAAAGTAATTTTGTAGAAAAAATAAAAGGAAATTTTGAGAAGCATAGCGAACAGTAATAGCAGAAATGCTCCACGACGGAAGGAGGTGACGGGAATGGATTATTTCAAAAAAATCAGAGAAATCGTTGCGGAACAGCTGAGCATTGATCCGGAAACAATCACAATGGAAACAAGCTTTGATGAACTGGATGCCGATTCCCTGGACGTAGTTGAGGTAATTATGGCTCTGGAAGATGAATTCAACATCCAGATTCCAGATGAAGCAGCAGAAAAAATCAAAGATATTGGTGCTGTTGTAGACTATATCAGCGAAAATGTATAATAGTTTGCGATAACAGATGGCTGTCCTGCCGTGTGAATTGTGTGTTCACAAAGGCAGGGCAGCTTTTTTACTATCTGTAAGCTGTTTGTGAAATAGTCATAGCCTATAGTTGTTTTAAGGAAAACGGTATTTTGTATAGTAATAATTTTGCGGTATGATGTAATTATAAATTAGAGCAGTGTTTGTTTGAAAACATAGTTGAAACAGGAAAGCAGGTGGAAACATGGCTACAGCATATGGCGGCTATATGGGATGTGTTCTGGATATCAACCTGACAACCCGTGAAGTAGAAGAGTATCCTTTTTCTGATCAGGAACGGGAACTGTACATTGGCGGAAAAATGATGGCGGCAAAAATACTGGGGGATCATCTCACCGGGAACGAAACTGCTTTTTCTGATGATAATCTGCTGGTGGTAACAACCGGTCCAATGACTGGTTCCGGAGCGCCAAGTTCCAGTCGGTTTAATATATCGACTCTCTCACCGCAAACTGGTTATATTACATCGTCCAACTGCGGCGGCAATTTCGGTTATTATCTCAAAAAAGCGGGGCTGGATGCTCTGGTGCTGCACGGCCATTGCGAAACGCCTGTATGGCTGGAAATCAATAATGGTAAGGTTATTTTTCATGAGGCTGATGATTTGTGGGGCATGAAAACATCAGAAATCCAGGAGGCGCTGGATGAAAAACTGAAACTGCCGAATGGCCGGAAACGCAAAAACGGAAAAATCTGTATCGGTCCAGCCGGGGAACATCAGGTACTGTATGCGTGTGTTGTATCCAATGAGCGGGTATCCGGCCGCGGCGGTACCGGCGCAGTACTGGGATGGATGAATGTAAAAGCGGTATGCGCACTGGGCAATAAGGAAGTAACCGTTGTTGAAAAAGAAAAAATGGTAACACATACACAAAAATGGTTCCGGTATCTGCGGAAACATCCGTTAACCGGCAGCCAGCTGCCTCGTATGGGAACTGCAGGGCTTGTGAGTTCCATGCAAATGCGAGGCCTGTTATCGACCCGCAATTATAGTGCCGGTCAGTATAATGAATTTGAAGAGATCAGCGGTGAAGTGCTGGCTGAAAAACACAATATTGTAAATAAAGGCTGCCTGACCTGCCCAATTCGCTGCTCCCGCACCGTAGAAGTAAACGGCAAACAGGTAAAGGGCCCTGAACTGGAAACCCTGGTGCTTTTGGGGAGTAATTTATGCAACAGCAATATCGAGGATATTTTCCGTTGGAACTATGAACTGGATGAGCTTGGCATGGACACGATTTCGGCAGCGAATACTGTTTCCTGGGCCATGGAGGCCAACGAAAAAGGCTTATGGAATAACGGCCTGTCTTTTGGAAATACAGAAGAGTTATCGGCTCTGTTTGAAAAAATTGCATATCGGGAAGGGATTGGAGATGAACTGGCACAGGGCAGTAAAAGACTGTCGGAACAGTATGGAGGCAAAGACTTTGCCATTCATGCAAAAGGCATGGAGCTGGCAGCCTACGAGCCGCGTAAGGCGGCAGGGCTGGGTCTGGGATATGCAGTCAGCAACCGGGGAGGCTGTCATTTAAACGGCGGCTATCTGGTAATTCTGGAAGGGCTGGGGCTGTTTATCAACCCGACAACCTGGCACGGAAAAGCCGATTTAACCATGATGCTGCAGAACTTAATGGAAATGATATCGGCTTCCGGGCAGTGCCTGTTTACCAATTACGCATTTTTTCCGTCGATTCTGCTGAACCATCCAAACAGCTGGTATACACGGGCAGCCAATGCCATTCTGCCATACTGTGGCGGCGCAGCGCGTCTGTTAAATAAATTCCCGGAATTTGCTCATCTGCATCTGCCGGTGTTTCATCACACAAAAGCCTTTGAATGTGTGACTGGTATGAAAATGCCGTTCGGGAAATATCTGCGTTGCGGTGAGCGCGGTTACAATCTGGAACGTGAAATCAACCGCCGGTTTGGTGTAAATGCAAACAAAGACGCTCTGCCGAAACGATTGACGGATGTGCTGCAGGATGCTGCTGACCCGAATTCCAAAGTGCCGCTGGATAAAATGAAAAAAGTATATTATCATGCCAGAGGCTGGGATAACAACGGTTTGCCGACGAAAAAACTGCTGAAAAAACTGCAGATTGAGGTGGCAAACCATGATTAATGTGCAGCTTTATGGTGTGGTACGCCTGAAAACCGGCGTTGCGAAACTGGAACTGGACGAAAATCAGGTAAAAACACTGCATGATTTAAAAGGTATGCTGCCGGGGATCAGCCGAAAAGAGGCAAATGATTTACTGGTGCTGGTCAATGGAAGTCGTGTGAAAAATCGTTATTGTTTTTGTGATGGCGATTTAGTTGTATTTCTGTCACCGGCGGGAGGAGGCTGATTGTATGACAGCAGAAAATAAGGAAGAACAAAAAGATTGTGAAATAAAATCGCAGGCGAAACCCGAACCGCGCAAACGGAAATATCCGGTGGTGAACCGAGAGGAATGTGCAGGCTGTTCAGTCTGTGTGGAAAACTGTCCGATGAACTGCCTGGCCATTGAACCTCCAAAATTTCACGGAGATATTCATACTATTGCGATTCTGTTGCGGGCAGAACAATGTACCGGTTGCGGCATCTGTGCCAAAAACTGTCCGATTCGCGCAATTGAGATGAAGGAGAAAAGCTAGAATGGAAAAAGTTTTTCGCTGGCGTTTGCCGCGTTAGAAAAAATAAAAGAAAAGTAATACTCTGTCAGAAGAAGAGGCTGTCACTGTGTGAAAGTAAAGCATGGTGGCAGCTTTTTTCGTGCTGTTCGCTTGTTATTCTATCATTATGTGCTATAATAGAACATATCTTCGTTTTTCGAGCAATTGTGACGGAAAAACAGGTTTGGACAGAAATAAAAACAGGTATCATATAGATAGAGCTATGAAAAAAGATTTTTAAGATAGATTTTTCAGGATTTGAGGTGCCGCCATGCCAGACTTTAAACTAGTATCCGAATATACACCAACGGGTGATCAGCCGAAGGCCATTGCCGGTCTGATTGAGGGCCTGGATTCCGGTTATCCCAAACAGATCATGCTGGGGGTTACCGGTTCGGGGAAAACCTTCACCATGGCCAATATCATTGCGGAGGCCAACCGCCCGGCTCTGGTGATTGCCCACAATAAAACACTGGCCGCGCAGCTGTACAGTGAATTCAAAGAATTCTTTCCGGAGAATGCGGTGGAATATTTTGTATCCTACTATGACTATTATCAGCCGGAGGCGTATGTGGCATCCACCGACACCTACATCGAGAAAGATGCGCAGATTAACGAGGAAATCGAGAAGATGCGCCACTCGGCCACTGCTTCGCTGCTGGAGCGGCGCGATGTGATTATCGTGGCCAGTGTGTCCTGCATTTATGGTCTGGGGTCGCCGGAAGAATACCGGGAGCAGACTTTGTCACTGCGCGTGGGGTTAAACTATGACCGCGACGAGATTCTGCGCAAGCTGGTGGAAATCCAGTATGAACGCAATGATGTGAATTTCCATCGTGGCACCTTCCGGGTACGCGGAGATATTATTGAGATTCTGCCGGCCAGTGCCAGCGAGCGTGCCATTCGCGTGGAGATGTTTGGTGATGAGGTGGATCGCATTGCCGAGATTGATGTGGTGACCGGCCATGTGCTGGGGCTGCGCAATCATGTCAGCATTTATCCAAATACCCACTATGCCACAGACCCCGAATACATGGATACTGCCATTGCCGCCATCGAGGAAGAGCTGGAACAGCAGGTGGCATATTTTAAATCAGAAAATAAATTAATCGAGGCCCAGCGCATTGAACAGCGCACCCGTTACGATATGGAAATGCTGCGGGAAGTGGGCTTCTGTACTGGCGTGGAAAACTATTCCCGTCCGCTGTCCGGCCGGGAACCGGGGTCTACGCCAAACACGCTGCTGGATTTCTTTCCGGAGGATTTTATTACGTTTATCGATGAATCTCATGTTTCGGTGTCTCAGATTGGCGGTATGTACGCCGGCGACCGTTCCCGCAAGGAAAATCTGGTGAACTTCGGGTTTCGTCTGCCGTCGGCACTGGACAACCGTCCGCTGCGGTTTGATGAATTCGAGCAGAAAACCGGTCAGACCATCTATGTGAGTGCTACACCGGGGTCGTATGAGCGGGAACACAGCCAGCAGATTGTAGAACAGATTATCCGGCCGACCGGTCTGGTGGATCCGGAAGTGGAAGTACGGCCAGTGCAGAATCAGATTGACGATTTGCTGGAGGAAATCCGCATTCGCGCAGAAAAAGACCAGCGTGTGCTGGTAACCACGCTGACCAAAAAGATGGCTGAGGATTTGACCGACTATCTGAAAAGCGTGGGTGTGCGGGTGCGTTATTTGCACTCGGAGGTAAAAACCATTGAGCGTATGGAAATCCTGCGGGATCTGCGACAGGGTGAGTTTGATGTACTGGTTGGCATCAACCTGCTGCGAGAGGGGCTGGACCTGCCGGAAGTATCGCTGGTAGCCATTCTGGATGCCGATAAGGAGGGCTTCCTGCGGTCTGAAACTTCTATGATTCAGACCATCGGCCGTGCAGCTCGAAATGCTGAGGGCAAGGTTATCATGTATGGTGATAAGATTACCGGTTCCATGAGAAAAGCCATTGATGAAACAGAACGCCGCCGGGAACTGCAGATGAAATACAACAAAGAACACGGCATTACGCCGAAAACAATCGAAAAAGATATCCGTGCCGTTATCGAGGCAACCATGGTGGCCGGGGAAACCGTGGACTATGTGGCAGTGAAACCGAAACTTTCCGCAAAAGAACGGGAAAAACGGATTCGTATGCTGGAAAAAGAAATGAAGGCCGCTGCCAAAGCGCTGGAATTCGAAAAGGCTGCCATGCTGCGTGATGAAATTCGTCAGCTGCAGGAAGAAGAATAAAGAAACTGGTACTCTACAAATGATATCCTGATATTTGCAGAAAGGAAATACTATGAGTCAGAATAAAGTGATAAAGATTCAGGGGGCCCGCGTGCACAACCTGAAAAATATTGATATAGAACTGCCCCGCGACAAGTTTATTGTGATGACCGGGCTGAGCGGTTCGGGGAAATCGTCGCTGGCCTTCGATACCATTTACGCCGAGGGACAGCGCCGCTACATGGAATCGCTATCATCTTATGCCCGTATGTTTCTGGGTCAGATGGACAAACCGGACGTAGATTACATTGAAGGCCTGTCACCGGCAGTTTCTATTGACCAGAAAACCACCAGCCGCAATCCTCGCTCCACCGTGGGGACTGTCACCGAAATTTACGACTATCTGCGTCTGCTGTTTGCCCGCGTGGGTACCCCCCACTGCCCGAAATGCGGCAAGCCAATCAGCCAGCAGACGGTAGAACAGATGGTGGACCAGGTGATGGCCTACCCGGAACGCACAAAAATTCAGGTGATGTCACCCATCGCCCGCGGTAAAAAAGGCGAATATCAGAAAACCTTTGAACAGCTGAAAAAAAACGGTTATGTGCGTGTGCGGGTAGACGGCGAGATGCGCGAACTGGAAGAGGACATCAAGCTGGAAAAAAACAAAAAGCATAACATTGAAGTGGTCATCGACCGTATTATTCTGAAAGAAGGTATCGAGAGTCGTCTGTCTGACTCGCTGGAGACAGCGCTGAAACTGTCCGACGGGCTGGTGCTGATTGATGTGATGGAACATGAGGAACTAATTCTGAGTTCCAATTTTGCCTGCATCGACTGCGGCATCAGCGTAGGCGAGATTAACCCGCGCATGTTCTCTTTCAACAATCCGTACGGGGCCTGTCCGGCCTGTGATGGGTTAGGCAGTAAAATGGAACTGGATTTAGGACTGGTGATTCCCGATGAAACCTTGTCCATCAACGGCGGTGCGCTGGCACCGTGGAGCAAAGGCGGCATCAGCAACTATTATGCTATGCTGCTGGGGGCTCTGGCAGAGCGGTACGGCTTCAGCATGGATACTCCGTGGAATGAACTTTCTGAGGAACATCAGAAGCTGGTGCTCTATGGAGCGGCAGCCGATGAAAAATTCCATTTTAACTATATTAATCTCTTTGGCGAGGAAAAGGTTCATACCGGCAAGTATGAGGGCGTAATTCCAAATTTAGAGCGCCGCTACCGGGAAAGCACCTCCGACTGGGTGCGCGAGGAAATCGAAACCTTTATGAACGAAAACGCCTGCGTGGTATGTAAGGGGCAGCGCCTGAAACCGGAAGTGCTGGCGGTAAAAGTAAATGGGTACAACATTGCCGAAGTGACCGATATGACCATTCTGGAAGCGGCAGATTTTTTTGAAAACCTGCAATTAACAGAACGGCAGCAGCTTATCGGCCATCAGATTTTAAAAGAAATCAAGGCGCGATTAAATTTCCTGGTCAATGTGGGGCTGGATTATTTAACACTGAGCCGTGCGGCAGGTACCTTATCCGGCGGCGAGGCGCAGCGCATCCGCCTTGCAACCCAGATTGGATCCGGGCTGGTAGGGGTGCTGTACGTGCTGGATGAACCGAGTATCGGCCTGCATCAGCGTGACAATGCCCGGTTAATCGAATCGCTGGAACAGCTGCGCAATCTGGGCAACACATTAATTGTGGTGGAACACGATGAAGACACCATGTATGCCGCTGACTATATTGTGGATATCGGGCCGGGCGCCGGGCTGGAAGGCGGGCAGGTGGTGGCCGCCGGTACACTGGATGAAATCAAAGCCAATGAAAATTCCATCACCGGGCTCTATCTGTCCGGCAAACGGCAGATTCCGATTCCGCCGGTGCGCCGGAAGCCGAAGGAAGACAAATGGCTGACCATTCGGGGTGCCGCTGAAAATAATCTGAAAAATATCAATGTAAAAATTCCGCTGGGCGTATTTACCTGCGTAACCGGGGTATCCGGATCCGGAAAAAGTTCGCTGATTAACGAGATTCTGTACAAGTCGCTGACCCGCAGCCTGTACAAAAATGCGAAAATGCATCCGGGCAAACACAAAGGCATTGAGGGGCTGGAACATATCGATAAGGTCATCAACATTGACCAGTCGCCAATCGGGCGCACACCGCGCTCCAACCCTGCCACCTACACCGGTGTGTTTGACGCCATCCGCGAACTGTTTGCACAGACACAGGATGCCAAAATGCGGGGCTACAAAGCAGGCCGGTTCAGCTTTAATGTGAAAGGCGGCCGCTGTGAAGCCTGCAGCGGTGACGGGATTATTAAAATCGAGATGCATTTCCTGTCCGATGTTTATGTGCCTTGTGATGTGTGCAAAGGCAAACGGTACAACCGGGAAACGCTGGATGTGCACTATAAAGGCAAAAATATTTCCGATGTGCTGGATATGACTGTAAACCAGGCTGTGGAATTCTTTGAAAATATCCCGAAAATTCACCGCAAGCTGAAAACCCTGCAGGATGTGGGCTTAGGCTACGTAAAACTGGGTCAGCCAGCCACTACTTTATCCGGCGGCGAGGCACAGCGCGTGAAGCTGGCAACCGAACTGTCCCGCAAGAGCACCGGAAAAACGCTGTACATTCTGGATGAGCCGACCACCGGCCTGCACATTGCTGATATTCACAAACTGCTGGAAGTGCTGAACCGGCTGGTGACCGACGGCGACAGCGTACTGGTTATCGAACACAATATGGATGTCATCAAATCAGCCGACTATATCATTGATCTGGGGCCGGAAGGCGGCAAAGGCGGCGGACGCATTGTAGCCACCGGCACACCGGAAGAAGTCATCAACGTAAAAGAATCCTACACAGGCCAGTTCCTGAAAAAATTTATGGATCGTCAGTTGAACGGCCCTGCCCCGGAACAGTAAGAATTGCATAACGTGGTGCAAGACCGTTTGGCGAAATCAAACGGCACACCGAAAAACGGATCTATGAAACAGAACTGAGACACATATGGGTGCTTCCCTGTAATTGACAGGAGGCATCCATTTTGTTTATGTCTCCTTTCAGAGAAGCTGGCCGGCGCATGGCAGTGCTTGTCACGCTGCAGATTCTGTGATACGATAAAATACAAGAAATATTATCTTACAGGAGGCGGTTTGATGCAGAATCCAACGAAATCGGCGATGATTGTAATTGATATGGAGCGTGGTTTTGTGGACCCGCAGTCGGTACATTGTATCCGCACGGCCATGGACACCGTGCCGGCGTGCAGCAGGGCTATGGCAATAGCGAGAGAAAAAGGGATTCCGGTGTTTCTGGTGAATCGGATTTATCGAGCCAACGGCAGCGATGTAGAGGCCACACGGTACCAGAGCTGGGTGCAGGGCGGCAAAGCTATGACACCGGGCAGCACCGGGCCGTTGAGTTATGAAATGCCAGAGGGGATGGAGCCGCAGCCCGGTGATTATACGGTGATCAAGCCGCGCTGGAGTGCTTTTTTTCAGACCGAATTAGATTTGATTCTGCGGCGGCTCCGTGTGGAGACCGTCATTCTGATTGGCACCACCACGCCGAATTGTGTGCGTACCACCTGCTATGATGCGGTGTCGCTGGATTACAATGTGGTGATTCTGCCGGAGTGCTGTTCCTCCCAGACAGAGGAGATTCAGCGCGTAAATCTGGAGGACATGGCGCGTATTGGAGCCCGGATGATGTCGCTGGAAGCATTTTCGTCTTATGACAGCAGCAGTGCCCCTAACGTAGTGCAGGCCGTCCGGGAGGCGGTTGCACAGGATAAGACAGAACCGGAACAGTGGTGACAGGATATGAAAATAATTGCAAGAATTCAGAATGATTTCCCGGAAAAATTCGGTGTGCCGCGGCAGAGCGGGCTGGTACAATCGCTGCAGGCGAAAATTGTGTTTGAGCCGGACTATCGCAATGCGGAAGCTGTGCGCGGGCTGGACGGCTATTCTCATATCTGGCTTATCTGGCAGTTTTCAGAGGCGGTGCGGGATACCTGGTCGCCTACGGTGCGCCCGCCGCGATTGGGCGGAGAAAAACGGCAGGGGGTGTTTGCCACCCGGTCTCCGTTTCGGCCAAATCCCATTGGATTATCGTCGGTGAAACTGGAAGCTGTTGAACTGGATAAAAAACTGGGGCCGGTGCTGGTCATTTCCGGTGCGGATTTGATGAACGGGACACCAATCTATGATATCAAACCTTATCTTCCTTTTACCGACAGCCATCCCGATGCAGTGGGCGGGTTTGCTGATGCCTTTGTGGATTACGGCCTGCAGGTGAATTTTCCTGATGACTTATTGTGCCAGGTGCCGCAGGAGAAACGGGATGCTCTGATTGGTGTATTATCGCAGGACCCGCGACCGTCGTATCAGAATGACCCGGAGCGGGTGTATGGCGTTACCTTTGGCGCGCAGAATATCCAGTTTCAGGTGCAGGGCGACACAGTAACAGTGATTGGTGTGCAGCAGTTGGAAAAATACGGTTGTGAAAACAGATAACCTATGCTACAATATATCTGTCAACAAAAGTTATCTTATCAACAGGAGCGTGGTATTTATGCTGGCAAAAGATATTATGACAAGTGATGTTATCACCGTGTGTGAAGATACAACCATCGATGAAGTAAGCAGGATTTTCGTGGATAAACACATCAGCGGCCTTCCAGTTGTAAATCAGTATAACAAACTGGTTGGGGTTATCAGTGAAGGTGACCTGATGTATAAACATAAACCGGTGAAACCGCCAACCTTTATCAATCTGTTTGACGGGCTGTTCCCGGTTGACCGCAAAGAGTTTCAGGAGGATATGAAACGGATTGCAGCGCATGAGGTAAAAGACCTGATGACAAAACCTGCAGTGTATGCCTATGAAGATACCTCTATCGGCGACCTGGCAACACTGATCGTAGAGAAGAAAGTAAACCGTATTCCAATTGTCAATGAAATTATGGAAGTGGTAGGGCTGGTATCCCGCCATGATCTGGTTCGCAGTATGATTACCAGCGAAGAAACCGAAGCTGAATAAAATGGGAAAGCAGATTGCATCGGAAGCTCAAATTGAGTTTCTGGTGCAGTTTTTGTTTTATACAGAATATTTGCAGTCAAATATGGCATTTCTGCATAAAATCTGCTAAAATGAAGAAAAATTTTTAGATTATTTTTTGAAGGAGTATGGATATGGAACCGAATCTGTCTACCTTTGAATATCAGAGACTGTTAAATACCGCCATGGATATCGGTCATTTTCTGCTGGCTGCCGGTGCGGAGACTTACCGAGTGGAGGAATCGATCCAGCGCATCCTGTATGCCTACGGGGTGAAACATGCGGATGTGTTCGCTATCACAAATAATATCACTGTGACGATGACCATGGCTGATGATACCTGCTATACCCGGCTGCGCCGTGTATATTCCCGCAGCACGAATTATCAGATGGTGGAGGATTTAAACAATCTGAGCCGTTATATCTGCAGGGAGCGGCCGTCTGTGGAAGAAATCCGGAAACAAATACAGGAAATGCAAAAGAAAAAAACCTATCCGGAATGGGCAATGATTTTTTTGGGATTCGGCGGAATTTCGATGTGGTTTACGCTGTTTTTCGGCGGAAGCTGGCAGGATGCCGCAGTGGCATTTGTGGCCGGGGCAATGACCAGAGTGATGTTTCGCATCATGGAGTATCTGCATACCAGCAGCTTTTTTATTAATCTGTCCTGCAGCCTGATGGTGACAATGATGGCTGTGCAGGCAGTACAGTATGGTCTGGCAAATAACAGCGATGCTATTATTATCGGTACGCTGATGACGCTGGTACCTGGCGTTGCCATCACAAATGCGATGCGTGATATGATTGCCGGCGATCTGGTGGCCGGCAGTATGAAAGGCGTGGAGGCGCTTCTGATTGCTCTGGCGCTGGCCATTGGGACTGGTGTGGCTTTGATTGCGATGGGAGGCGTGTAGGATGGAAGTGTTTTTGCCATGTTTGTATGCGTTCTTTTCTTGTGCTGCATTTTCGGTATTTTTTAATCTGAACCGGAAATGGATGCCGCTGACTTGTCTGGGCGGTGCTCTGGGCTGGTTTATATATCTGGTAATCGGACTGCAAAGTGATGTGTATGGATATTTTGCTGCTACCGTTGTGATTGCTGTTTATTCGGAAGTGATGGCGCGGGTATGTCGTGTGCCGGTAACACTGTTTTTAACAGTCGGGATTCTGCCGCTGGTACCAGGAGGCGGCATGTATTATACCATGAAATACTGTGTCAGCGGTGATGCGCAGATGTTTATGGAAACCGGGATTCACACTCTGGCTCTGGCTGGCGCCATTGCCATCGGGATTGTGCTGGTAACCTCGCTGGTGCGTATGTGGAAAGTGATGCAGACCCCGAAGATGTTCTATAAAGAAAAGATTCGACAGGAGGACTATTGATATGGATGATAAACAGAAGCAGATGATAGAAGTGCTGCAGCAGGGGCTGCAGGATGAGATGAACTCGGCATATAATTATATTGCACTGGCCGGTAAATATGGCAACGGGGCAATCAAAACTGATTTTTTAAATTATGCCTCTGATGAGCTGAATCATGCCAGCAAGCTGGTGCGAATGCTGCAGCAGTTTGATGCTGAAGTGGAAGAAATTCCGGTTACGGCAGATGAGATGGACGATTTGTATCTGTATCTGATTGAATATATGGCGCGGGAGGAATCGGCGGTATTTTACTATGAGGCGCTGGAAAAACTGGTACAGGAGCCGGGCATGCAGCGTATGTGCAAAGAAATGCAGGGGGAAGAGCAGGTTCATCTGCACAAGATGAAAGAGCTTTATCAGCGGGTAAAGGAGCAGAACTGCTATGCATGATAAGAGCAAAGAACAGTTAGAGTTTGCCCGGTTTCTGGCACAGATTGGGCATGAAATACGGACGCCGCTGAATGCCATTAAAGGGTTCGGCGATTTACTGGCTGATGAAACCGTTGGCGAACTGAACCCGGCACAGAAAAAATATATGCTGAAAATCACGGACAATGCGGAGAAACTGCTGCTGGTAGTCAATCAGATTTTAGACTGGGCTAAAATGGAGTCTGACCAGATTACCCTGGAAAAACAGCCGCTGCATTTGAGCCGCATTGCCCATGAAGTGGGAAATCTGATGGAACTGCGTTTTCAGGAAAAACAGCTGACCTACACCGTGGAAGAACACGACTGGAATTATGTAAACGGTGACTGGGGACGTTTGCGGGAGGTGCTGGTCAATCTGGTCAGCAACAGCGTGAAATTTACAGACAAAGGCGGCCATATCAGCGTATCATTTGAGAAAAAAGACAAGTATATCATCACCTATGTCACGGACGACGGCTGCGGCATCCCGCAGGAGAAAGCAGCCCAGCTGTTTGAGCCGTTCTCGAAAGGTGCTGACCGCCCGGGGGAAGAAAAAAACAGCGGTTTAGGATTATGGATCTGCCGGTCCATCATCGAAATGCATGATGGGCATATTTCTGTGAAGAGCGAGCCGGGAGTCGGTACCGTGTTTTCCTTTGCACTGCCGTGTTAGGCTCGGAATAGAATGTAGATTTGTATTAACGATATAGTAGGAAAAGTATAGAAAACCGGTTTCAGAGAAATATCTGGAGCCGGTTTTTGTTCTACCGGCAAAGTTGTCCGCATATAGTGAGGTATCAGACAGTGAACTGGAACAGGAGGGACAGGCTGATGGCAGGGGAACAGGTAAAACAGATTGCGCAGCAGTATTTTCCGGCAGCGTTGCAGCAGATGATGCTGCGATATGAGTCGGAGTTTGATGCGGTACAGGAGATTCGATGCCGGATTGAGCGGCCGTTGATACTGCGGTTGAAACAGGGGGAAGAGCGACTGGCTGCGGAGCAGCTGTCGGCAATGCAGCTGCAGCATGTGGTCAGCCGTATCAGCCAGGGATCCGCTTACGCCTGGGAGGAGGAGTTCCGGCAGGGATATCTCACACTGGCGGGCGGGCATCGCGTCGGTATGGTGGGAAAGGGTGTGCTGGAGCATGGCCGCATTCGCACGCTGAAGCAGATCAGCGGGCTGAATTTTCGGATTGCGCGCAGTGTTCCCGGTGCGGCGGACCATCTGGTGGAGCGGGTGACAGCCGGCGGGCAGATTCATAATACGCTGCTGGTATCACCGCCGGGCTGCGGGAAAACAACCATGCTGCGGGATTTGATTCGCCAGCTGAGCGATGGTGTGCCGCGGCTGAAGTTTCGCGGTGTGAATGTGGGTGTGGTGGACGAGCGGTCTGAACTGGCCGGTTGTGTGAACGGTGTGCCGCAGCTGGATGTGGGCTCCCGGACTGATGTGCTGGATGGCTGCCCGAAAAGTGAGGGGATTCGTATGCTGATTCGCTCCATGGGGCCGCAGGTGGTGGCAGCCGATGAAATTGGAACCGCTGCTGATGCGGCAGCGCTGGAGGAAGCATTGCAGAGCGGTGTGCGGATTATCACAACGGTGCATGGCAGCGGGCTGGACGATTTGCTGCATCATCCGGCAATAGGTCCGCTGGTGCGGCAGGGATTTTTTGCGGTGATTGTATCACTGGGCTGGCAGGGGGGACAGATGGCCCTGCAGTATGAGAGAGGGGGCTGTGTATGAAACTGGGCGGTATTGTGCTGTTGATTGGTGCCGGCACAGCACTGGGCTTTTACAAGGCTTACGGGTTTCGGCGGCGTATTTCCGATATCATCATGCTACAGAATGCATTTCGATTACTGGAGACAGAAATCTTTTACACACTGACCCCGGTTCCAGTAGCTATGGAAACACTGGAGCAGCGATTACCGCAGACTATGCAGCAGTTTTTTCATCAGGTATGGGTTTCTATGGATACAGAAAAGCTGTCGGTTTTTCAGGCCTGGAACAAGGGCGTATCCATTCTGGAACAGATGACCTTCTGCGGCAGCGAAGAACTGGGTGCAATACGCAGCTTTGGATTAAGCCTGGGAGAAGGGGATTTGCCGGCGCAGCAGAAAAATTTTCAGCTGCTGCAGCAAAGATTGCAGTATGCGCTGGAAGAAGCAGAGCGTCAGCGACTGCAGCAGGGCAGAGTGTGGCAGTATATGGGTGTTTGCGTCAGCATGGCAGTCACCATTTTATTATGCTAGGAGGCAGAGCAGATGCAGATTGATATTATTTTCAAAATTGCCGGAATCGGCATTTTAACGGCAGTGCTGCACAGCGTACTCAAATCTATGGGAAAAGAAGATCAGGCCGGTCTGGCTGCACTGGCAGGGCTGGCAATCGTACTGTTTATGGTGATTGAACTGCTGGCAGAGCTGTTTACCTATGTGCGGACGGTATTTCTCTTGTATTAGCAGGAGGCGGGCATGAGTATCTTTCAGGTGTTAGGCTGCGGGTTTCTGGTGCTGGTGATGTGGCTGGTGCTGCAGCAGTATAAGAGCAATGTCAGTATTTTTGTGGTGACAGCATTTGGGGCGATGGTGTTCCTCAGTGTGGCAGGGCAGCTGCAGACCGTATTGCAGACACTGATGCAGCTCTGTGAGCAGGCCGGTGTGAATGTGATTTACCTGACTACCATTTTTAAGATTATCGGGATTGCCTGGCTTACTGAGTTTTTCTGTCAGGTCTGCCGGGATGCAGGAAGCAGTGCACTGGCTGTGAAAACGGAATTTGCGGCAAAAGTGGCCATTCTGCTGCTGGCCTTTCCGGTGCTGACGGCTGTGCTGGAAAGTGTGGTAGCTATTCTGTAGGGAGGGGAGCATCATGGACTGGCTGGAAGGATTAAATACAGACAACTTACTGCAAACCATTGAACAGCAGATGCAGGACGACTTGCCTTCCTTTTCGATTCGAACAGTTTTTGAACAGCTGCTGAACGGGGAAGACGGGCTTGATATCGCATCGCTTGTGCGGCAGATTGCAGATGCGCTGTGGGTATCGGCTGCGATGCAGCTGGATTTGCTGGGCCAGCTGATTCTGCTGGCAATCGCTTTTGCAGTGCTGCGGCAGCTGGAGAGCAGTTTCAGCAGCGGCAGTGTGCAGAAGGTATCTGGTATGGTAGTACAGGCTGTTGCTGTACTGCTGATTCTGCAGAGCGGGCAGCAGGTGCTGGATGATGGAACCAGGGCAGTCAGCCGTATGGCAGAGATCATGATGGCTTTGCTGCCGGTGCAGTTACTGCTGATGGCGGGGCTTGGCAATGTAAAAACAGCGGGGCTGCTGCAGCCGTCGCTTTTGTTTGTGGTGCAGGCGGCGGCATTTTTCTTTCGAACAGTGTTATTGCCGCTGATTACCATGGAACTGTTATTGAAGCTGGTGAACAGTTTCAGCGATACTTATCGGCTCACCAGTCTGGCAGCGTTTCTGCGCAAAGTGATTCTGACCAGCATCAGCTTTTTTGTGATGCTGTTTCTGGCACTTCTCAGCCTGCAGGGCATCGGCGGACAGGCTATGGATCATCTTGCGCTGCGGGCTGTCAAATATATTACCGGCAATGCAATACCAGTGGTTGGCGGCATGTTGTCCGGTCTGCTGGATACGTTTATCAGCGGAGGGCTGGTCATCCGCAATGCAGTCGGGTTTATCGGACTGATTGTGATTTTAGTGCTGACGGTACTGCCGGCGCTGAAGATTCTAGTGTTATATTTTATGTACAGTTTTGCGGCAGCCTTGCTGCAGCCATTGGGTGACAGCCGTATGATTGCGTTGCTGGAGCAGGCTGCAGGCAGTTTTATGCTGGTGTTTGCGGTGGTTGCGTTAACCGGCGTTCTGTTTTTCTTTATGATTTTAATTGTACTGGCAGCCAGCGGCACTGCGCTTTAGGAGGGAGAGTATGGAAACCATACGGGCGATTATGCTGAATCTGATTGCCATTGTATTTCTCACAACCCTGCTGGATTTACTGCTGCCCGAAGGTTCGATGCGAGGATATGTGAAGATGACCATGGGGTTCTTTGTAGTGCTGACTTTGCTCCAGCCGGTCATGCAGATGATTCATCCGGAAGGCATGCTGCAGCAGTGGCAGATGACGGTTCCGGCAGTCAGCGAAGGTGTAATGGCGGTGCAGGGGAATCTCTATGAGGAGCAGCAGAGGAAGATGGATCAGTTATATCAGGAAAAGCTGGAAGAGCAGATTACGTCTCTGCTGCTGCTGTCAACAGAGCTGGAACAGTTTGCTGTGGAATGTGATGTTGCGGAGCAGTGTCTGCAGCAGATTCGGATACGGATTGCAGCGGAGGAACCGGCTGATTACAGCCGGATTGCGCAGGCCTTGGGCGGTTATTATGGTCTGGCATCAGATCAGATTTTGATTACAACCGGGGAGGTAGAACATCATGCGTTGGAGTGAGATGAACCAGAAACAGCGGCAGAATATCATCCGGCTGGGACTGCTGGCGATGCTGGGGGTGGTATTGCTATGTATCGGCGGGAGAGGAGAAGGAACGGAACAGCAGAGCAGCCAGCCAACGGTGCAGCAGGCAGGGACTGTGTCTGTCCAGTCATCATCGTCGGTATCCGCTCTGGAGCGGCAGCTGGAACAGACCCTGATGCAGGTAAAAGGGGCGGGCGATGTGACCGTGCAGATTACGGTCAATGATTTGGGACGGAAAGAATATGCCCGCGACATACAGAAAACAGAACGAAACAGCACGGAAACCAATGGGGACAGCAGGCAGCAGACCACCGAACTGCAGGAACATCAGACGGTGGTACAGCAGGCTGGACAGGGTGGTGCACTGTTAATCGAAGAAACCATGCCGGAGATACGAGGCGTTTTAATTGTGGCAGCTGGAGCCTGCCAGGCCAGTGTACAGGAGCAGCTGTTACAGGCGGCTGCCACCGTATTGCAGCTTTCCACAGAACAGATTATGGTGCTGCCTGGTGAAGGAGGTGCTGTGCATGAATGAGTTTGTACATGCGGTTCGTGCTGCCATCGGTGTCATCTGTATGGGGCTGCTGGCTATGGGTGTGATAGGGAATCTGTTTTTCACAACGCTTCCTGAGCAGGAAGCGGCAATGCTGACGGCTGGTCAGGCACAGGAAACTGCGGCAGACTGGGAACAGCAGTACACAGAAGAACAGATGCAGGCAGCAGCTGAGACGGCGCTGTTTACAGAAGACAGAATTGACACAGAAACAGCAGAAGAAACAGCGACGCTGGAAAATCAGATTGCAGCGCTGCGTATGGAACGGGACAGCAGCTGGCAGCAGCTGAAAGATGGGCTGAATCATCTGCAGTTTGAAGAAAAACAGCAGTGGCTGCGGCAGTACGAGTTGCTGCAGTATAAGGAGCAGAGGCTGGAACTGCTGCTGCAGGCCAAAGGGATTCAACACTGTCTGGTGGTGCTGGAGGAACAGCAGGCCAATGTGATTGTAGCGCAATCAGAACTGGCAGAGCAGTATGAAAAAATTTATGATCTGGTAAAGCGCAACACGGATTACGGTACGGACCAGATTATTCTGGTACCGCTAAAAACGGAAAAGGAGCAGATATAACGAGAAACGTATAAATATAACATGCAATCTGCATATTTTTATTTTGACAAATAAAATACAAGCCTGTGGAAACAGACTGAAACAAAGTTCAGAGCCGGAATAACAGCTATTACAGCGTGTTGCTCCGGTTCTGAATTTTTTTCTGTATTTTATGCAGAATTTATGCAAATCCAGTTTAAATTTTTTTGAAATACTGGTATACTAAGATAGAGTATAACCATATGAGTTGGGGTGAACGATATGCCTGAAAGTAAAAATCAGGAATATACTGCCGGTGAAACGGTCAATGCCTATGGCAGCATTAAAATTTCTGAGGATGCCATCGCCGGGATTGTCAGTATGGTTGCAGCACAGATCAAAGGTATTTCCGCCATGTCGGGCAGTATGGCAGCCGGGCTGACAGAAAAGCTGGGGAAAAAAAACCTGACCAAAGGGGTCAAGGTGGAACTGAACGATCAGGACGTTATCATTGCATTATATATTTTTGTAGAATATGGTGTTAAGATTCCAAAACTGGCACTGGAGATTCAGAATCAGGTGCGTGATTCTATTCACACCATGACAGGATTACGCGTAAAAGAAGTCAATATTTATGTACAGGGAATTTCTTTTGACCATACAGAACCGGTAGAAGAAGCAGCTGAAAACGAAGAAACAGAGGTGTAATTTTATGAGACATCAAAGCAGAGAAACCGCATTTAAAATTATTTATCAGATTGATATGGGAAAAAACGATCTGGAAACTGCATTGCAGCACACCATGAACAACGATGGCCTGAATGAGAGAGAGCAGGTTTTCTGCCGGGAACTGGTAACGGCAGTGGAAGAGAAGATGGAAGAAATCGATGCCATTATTCAGAAACATACCACTGGCTGGAAAGTGGAACGCATGATGAGCGTAGACCGCAATTTACTGCGGCTGGCTGTTTATGAAATGCTGTACAGCGCTCATATTTCTCCAAAAGGCGCTATCAATGAAGTACTGGATATCGCCAAAGTATACGGGAAAAAAGAATCGGCTGGCTTTATTAACAGTATTCTGGACAAAGTGCTGAAAAACGAAGAAAAACGGGATAATCTGGTGACAGAAGCTGCGGCAGACGTCATGGCCCAGCCGCCGACTCTGGAACAGACCGAACCGGCTGTGATTGAGCACGAACTGAGTGAGGAAGAAGCTGCCGATATTCTGGGCGGCAAAATGACGGAATAATTTTTTATCAATTGTTGAAATGTAAAAGGAAAAAGCAGGTGAGAGGATGCAGGCACAACGAGAAATTCTGTCTGTCAGTGACATCAATTCATATATCAAAAACCTGTTACAGCGTGACGGAAAAATGAGCAGTGTGCTGGTGCGGGGGGAGATTTCCAACTTTACCCGGCACAGCTCCGGTCATCTGTATTTTTCGCTGAAAGATAAAACAGGAAGTATTAAATGTGTGATGTTCCGCAGCAATGCGCAGCGTCTGCAGTTTCAGCCTGCTCACGGCATGGAGGTGCTGATTGCCGGATATGTGTCTGTGTATGAGCGGGACGGCATCTATCAGCTTTATGCGGAGCAGATGATGCAGGCCGGTGCAGGCGCATTACATATGGCTTATGAAAAACTGAAAGCCAGACTGCTGGCGGAAGGGCTGTTTGATGCGGAACGAAAACGGCCGCTGCCTTTTCTGCCGCGCAAAATCGGAATTGTGACCTCGCCGACCGGTGCGGCCATCCGCGATTTACTGTCGATTATTCGCCGCCGGAATCCGGCGGTGTCCGTTTATGTAGTGCCTGCCATTGTGCAGGGCAGAGAGGGGATTGCTTCTATCTGTCAGTCGCTGGACATGCTGTATCAGCAGGATATGGATGTCATTATTACTGGCCGCGGCGGCGGTTCTCTGGAAGAACTGTGGTGTTTTAATGAGGAGGCCGTTGTGCGCAAGATTGCAGAAAGTCCGGTGCCGATTATCAGTGCCGTCGGTCATGAGACCGATGTGACACTGGCTGACTTCGCTGCTGATGTGAGGGCAGCCACACCGTCTATGGCGGCAGAACTGGCAGTTCCGGTGCTGCGTCAGCTGCAGCAGGATTTGGCTTTGCGTCAGCGCACACTGGTACAGCGCTATGAAAGCTGTCTGCGGCAGAAACAGCTGCGGCTGGAACATATTGCACAGCATCGGATTTTTCAGAAACCCGGATTGTTATTGCAGGACCGGCAGCAGCTTCTGGACGACCGCACAGAGCGGCTGCAGCAGTACATGGAACAGCAGCTGCAGCAGAAACGACAGCAGCTGGCTTCCAGTGCTGAGCAGCTCAATGCGCTGAGCCCGCTGCATGTGCTGAGCCGCGGCTATGCGCTTTGTGAAAATGATGCGGGTAAACTGGTGCGCTGTGCCAGTGATGTTGCGGCGGGCGATACCATCACCGTGATACTGGAACAGGGGCGCCTGACAGCTTCTGTGACTGGCAGGGAGGAAAAAACATGGAAATAAAAGAGATGAGCTATGAGCAGGCCATGGAGCAGCTGGAGCAGGTATTGCGCCGGCTGGATGCCGGAGATCTTCCGCTGGAGGAGTCTATCCGCTGTTTTCAGGATGGTCTGGAATATATTAGACTCTGCCAGGCGAAACTGACTGCGGCAGAAGGAACGCTGAAAATTCTTCGCGGGGAAGAATTTGTGGAGATGCAGGAATCGATATAAGGAGTTTCAGCTATGGATATCAAAACGTATATGAAAGAGGCGCGGGCTGTTACAGACACCCGTTTAAAGGAGCTGCTGCCTGCAGAAACCGATTATCCGGAAGTGATTCATCAGGCGATGGCATACAGTGTATTTGCCGGTGGAAAACGATTTCGGCCAATGCTGGCACTGGCAGCCTGTGAGACTGTCTGCGGCGACTGGAAGCCGGTGCTGGATGCAGCCTGCGCCATGGAATGCATTCACACCTATTCGCTGATTCATGACGATTTGCCGGGGATGGATGACGATGACTACCGCAGAGGCAAACTGACCAATCACAAAGTGTTTGGCGAAGGGATGGCAATTTTAGCAGGCGATGCCCTGCTGACCTATGCGTTTGAAATTCTGTCCGGCATGGCTGATGATACAAACAGCCGGCAGATTGTGACAATCATTGGGGAAGTGAGTAGAGCCAGCGGCACTGCCGGTATGATTGGCGGTCAGGTGGTTGATATCATATCCGAGCAGACAAAGCCGACAACCGAGCTGCTGCACTATATTCATCATCATAAAACCGGTGCACTGATTGTGGCCTCGGTTCGTATGGGGGCTATGCTGGGCGGTGCAGATGAAACACAGCTGGCAGCATTAACCGAGTATGCCCGTCAGCTGGGGCTGGCGTTTCAGATTACCGATGACATTTTAGATGTGGCAGGCGATGCAAGCAAAATCGGCAAACCGGTAGGCAGCGATGAAAAAAATGAAAAAGCAACATTCCCGGCGCTGTTCGGGCTGGAACAGTCCCGCGTAATGGCGGACGAGGCGGTGCAGGCGGCTGTTGCGGCCCTGGAACCGTTCGGCGAAAAAGCGGACATGCTGGTGCAGCTGGCACAGTATCTGCTGGGCAGGGAAAGTTAATGGATAGATTGGCAGCTAGAGTAAAGAAGGTGAACGACAATGCAGTATTTACAGCATATAAAAAGTCCGGAGGACATCAAACAGTTAAAAGTAGCAGAGTTAAAAGTGCTGGCGCAGGAAATCCGGCAGGACATCATTCAGGTGGTATCGCAGAACGGCGGCCATCTGGCGCCGAATCTTGGTGTGGTAGAGCTGACACTGGCGCTGCATATGGTGTTCCGCACACCGGAGGACAAAATTGTGTGGGACGTTGGGCATCAGGCCTATGTACACAAATTACTGACAGGGCGGTATGAGCAGTTCTCAACGATTCGTACCCACGGCGGGTTATCCGGTTTTCCAAAGCGCAGTGAAAGCGTTCATGACGCATTTGGCGCCGGACACAGCAGTACATCTATCTCGGCTGCGGTAGGGCTGGCGAAAGCCCGTGATTTGCGCGGCGAAGACAGCAATGTGATTGCTGTGATTGGTGACGGTGCACTGACAGGAGGTATGCCTTACGAAGCCATGCTGAATGCAGGAAACAATAAGAGTAATCTGATTGTGATTCTGAATGACAACGAAATGTCCATTGACCCCAATGTGGGAGGCATGGCCGAATATTTAAGCCGGGCACGCAGCAATCCATCCTACACGAAGAGCAAGGAAGAGGTAGAGGATTTGCTGAAAAAAATTCCTGCCATCGGCGACAAAATGTTCAAGGCGGCGGACAAACTGAAAGACTCGCTGAAGTACATGCTGGTTCCGGGGGTTCTGTTTGAAGAGCTGGGCTTTAAATATTACGGGCCGGTGAACGGCCATGATTTATCGGCGCTGCTGGCAGTGCTGGAAAATGTGAAAAATATGAACTATCCTGTTCTGGTGCATGTGGTAACCCGCAAAGGGAAAGGCTACGAACCGGCTGAAAAAAATCCGGATTTGTTCCACGGTGTGGGGGCATTTGATATTGCAACCGGTCAGGTAAAAAATAAATCGGCAGTGCCGAGCTATACATCGGTGTTCGGAAAGACACTGACAGCGCTGGGCAAGGAAGATGACAGAATTGTCGGTATCACAGCCGCTATGGGGAAAGGTACCGGCATCAATATATTTCAGGAGCAGTTCCCGCAGCGAACCATTGATGTGGGTATCGCGGAGGAACACGCGGTAACCATGGCGGCTGCCATGGCACTAGACGGCTATAAGCCGGTGGTGGCTATTTACTCCACCTTCCTGCAGCGGGCCTACGACCAGATTTTACATGATGTGGCACTGCAGAATGCCCCGGTGGTGTTCTGTCTGGACAGAGCCGGGATTGTAGGCGATGACGGTCCGACCCATCACGGTCTGTTTGACTTTTCCTATCTGCGTCATATTCCAGGTATGGTATGTATGGCGCCGAAAGATGAAAATGAACTGCGCCATATGCTTTATTCGGCATTGCAGTATAACTGTCCGGTATCTGTGCGGTATCCGCGGGGAGCAGGGCTGGGTGTACCAATGGATGAGCCGGTGCATCAGCTGCCGCTGGGAAAAGCGGAAGTACTGCAGCAGGGCAGCAGGGTAACACTGCTGGCCATTGGCAGTATGGTGGCAGTGGCACAGCAGACAGCAGAAAAACTGCAGGCTGAGCTGGGTATCACAGCAACGGTGGTCAATGCGCGGTTTGCAAAACCGCTGGATGAAGCGGTGATTCTGGATTGTGTACAGCGGCGTGACCTTGTAGTTACAATGGAAGAGCATATGCTGGCAGGCGGTTTCGGCTCTGCTGTGCTGGAACTTCTGAATCAGCATGGTGCAGATACCAGTAACATATTGCGCATTGGCATTGGCGATACCTTTGTATCGCACGGTAAGACCGACTTGCTGAAACAGCTGGCCGGTCTGGATGCCGACAGTGTGGTTGAAAAAATCCGGCAGCGGCTGGAAGAAAAGCAGGTGTAACCGGATATGGCGAAAAAACGATTAGATGTTGTGCTGGTGGAAAAAGGACTGGCTGCCAGCCGGGAAAAGGCAAAAGCACTGATTATGGCCGGCAAAGTGCTGGTAGATGAAAAGAAGATAGACAAAGCGGGTACCGAAATTAATCCTGACCTGCCAATCCGCCTGCTGGGGCAGGACATTCCGTATGTAAGCCGCGGCGGTTTGAAGCTGGAAAAGGCATTGCAGGTGTTTCCTGTCGATTTAACCGGAAAAGTGGTAGCTGACATTGGAGCCTCCACTGGCGGATTTGTGGACTGTGCACTGCAGAACGGTGCGGCAAAGGTATTTGCTGTCGATGTTGGCTATAACCAGTTAGACTGGAAACTGCGTACCGATGAGCGGGTTATCAACATGGAGAAAACCAATGCCCGCTATCTGGACGCAGACAGTCTGGGTGAGATGGTGGATGTGGTTACTACCGATGTGTCCTTTATCTCGCTGGATAAAATTCTGCCGCCGGCTATGACATTCCTGAAAGAGGGCGGTCATGTGCTGGCGCTGATTAAACCGCAGTTTGAGGCAGGCAAGGAAAAAGTGGGCAAAAAAGGTGTTGTGCGCGACCCTGCCGTTCATCAGGAAGTGGTGGAAAAAATTCTGGCACTGTGCAAAGAAATCAATCTGACGGTATGGGGGCTGGATTTCTCGCCGGTAAAAGGGCCGGAAGGCAATATAGAGTATTTACTGTGGGGATGCAAAAATCCCGATACCGATTTTGTGGCGGATGCAGCGGCTGTGGTGGCTGCTGCCCATGACAGACTGGATTGATGACACAAATGGTACAGAATATTGTGCCGCAGATACAGCAGATGTTATTATCTGCTCAGAGCTGGCTGCAGCAGTGGCTGGCAGCACATCAGGAACTGGCGGCATTATGGCTGCTGATTTTTCTCAGTATGCTGCTGGGCGGACTGCTGTATCGCGGTTTTTCGGCAGCTTACCGCCGATGGAAGGTGGCTCGGCGATTTAAGCGGGGGCTTATTGCGGAAAAACACGCGGCAAAGTTTTTGCGGCGTCACGGGTATAAAATTCTGGCTGCCCAGCTGCAGGAGCCGATTACGCTTTATGTCAACGGAGAACCGCAGGAAAGTACCGTGCGGGCTGATTTCCTAGTGCGAAAAGGATGGAAGAACTATATCGTGGAAGTGAAAAGCGGCCAGCAGGGGACGGTGCGGCAGGCAGCAACACGGCGTCAGCTGCTGGAATACAAACTGGTGTATGAACCGGATGGAATTATCCTGCTGGATATGGAGCATCATAATTTGCAGAAAGTCGGTTTTTCCTATGCGGCACGGCGGCGCAGCGAATGGCTGCGGTACGGTATCATCAGTATACTGACTGGTGCGGCTGTGTATGGATTGCTGCAGATTTTCTAAGGGAATGATTGTATGAATACAATAAAAACAGTTGGACTGATTGTTAATAGTTATAAAGAACAGATTATCCGGATTGGTCAGCAGATAGCTGATTTGCTGCGTCAGCAGCAGGTGGAGGTGCTTGCTATTGGGGAAGAGGCAGAAGCCATGCAGATTCCGCCGTCCACAGAAGAGGCTTTCTGTGCAGCCGTGCAGATGGTTCTGGTCATCGGCGGCGATGGAACCATGCTGCGTGCCGCCCGCACGGTGTATGGCAGAGAAATTCCGCTGCTGGGCATCAACCAGGGCTATCTGGGTTTCCTGACTGAAATTGAAGTAGAACATCTGGCAGAAAGCCTTCGTCAGCTGTTAGAGGGTGATTATGAAATTGAACGGCGCATGATGCTGAGTGCCCGGGTGTATCGGAATGATGTGTGCATTGCCGATGTCAATGCGCTGAATGATTTGGTAGTAACAAAAGGGGCATTGTCCCGTATTATCAAGATGGAGCTGTATCTGGATGAACAGCTGGTGGAACGGTATCACGGCGATGGTCTGATCTTCTCCACGCCAACCGGCTCTACTGGATACTCATTGTCGGCCGGCGGGCCGATTGTATATCCGGCCATTGACTTGTGTATTGTGGCGCCAATCTGTCCGCACAGTCTGATTGCCCGGCCGATTATTTTTTCGCCGGAACAGGGGCTGACCCTGCGGATGGATTCCAACAACGCACCGGCGATGCTGACGGTAGATGGTCAGAACGGTGTGGAACTGAAAAAAGGCGACCGCATCGAGATTGGAAAAGCACAGCATGATACATGCCTGATTGTAGTGGAAAAACGTAACTTTTTCGCAGTGTTGCGTGAAAAACTAAGAGGGGTACAGGACTAGACTGGAAGGTGAGCGTTGTGAAATCAAAACGGCAGAGAAAAATCCTGGAAGTAATTAAAGAAAATGTAGTGGGAACGCAGGAGGAACTGGCAGAGTACCTGAAAGCGGATGGGTTTACTGTGACGCAGGCTACCGTCTCCCGCGATATCAAAGAACTGGCACTGATTAAAATTGCAGTGGGCGGCGACCTGTATCGGTATTCGCTGCCCACAGAAATTACGGTATCAGAGACACGACTGCGGTTTTTGCTGAAAGAATTCGTGTTGAACTATGCATCCAGTGAAAATATTCTGGTGGTGCGCACCGCACCGGGCAATGCCAATGCGGTGGCATCGGCGCTGGATAATGCCCAGTGGGGTGAAATTCTGGGGTCGGTAGCCGGGGACGACACCATTCTGGTTGTAGCGAGAAAGAAAGAGGAAATTCCAAAGATTATTGAAAAAATGGAATCCTATCTGGACTGAATGGCAGGTGATACCTTATGCTCACCCGACTGATGGTGAAAGATTTTGCTTTGATACACCAGATTGCGCTGGAGTTTGACTCCCGGTTTAATGTGCTGACCGGGGAAACCGGTGCGGGGAAATCCATTATCATTGATGCAGTATCCTTACTGCTGGGGGCACGGGCCAGCAGCAAGGATATTCGTTTTGGCTGCAATAAAGCCATGGTAGAAGGTATTTTCACGGTGGAACCGCAGCCGGAACTGGAACAGATGCTGGCACAGTCCGGCCATGAGCTGGATGACGATCGTCAGCTGATTCTTTACCGGGAACTGACGTCCAGCGGCAAGAATATCTGCCGAATCAATGACCGCACGGTGACACTAGCCAGTTTCCGGCAGGTTGGTCAGATGCTGATTAATATTTACGGACAGCACGATTTTCAGGCTATCTCTAATAAAGAACATCATCTGCAGCTGCTGGACAGTTTAGGGGATGCCGCATTTCAGCAGAAAAAAGAAGCGATGGCAGAGGCTTACCGGCAGCTGGCGCAGGCTGAGCAAAAGCGGAATGCACTGCAGCAGTCGCTGCGGGAACGGCAGGAACGGCTGGATTTTCTGCGGTTTAAACTGCGGGAATTAGAGGAGCTGCAGCTGCAGGAAGGCGAAGAGGAGGCACTGGAACAGGAACTTTCCGTGCTGGATAATTTTGAGAAGATTTCGTCTGTGACGGAAAAAGCGTATCAGCTGCTGTACGGTGACCGGCGCTCTGTTTATGCTATGCTGACTGCCACTGTGGATGGCATGAACAGCATTCGTCAGTATGATAAAAATCTGAGTGAGATGGCAGAGAGTCTGCAGAGTATGATGTATATGGCGGAGGATTATGGTTTAACCTTATCCGGCTACAGCGATAAGATGGATTACGATGCGGAGCGGCGTGACCGCTTGAATGAGCGCAAATATACGCTGGATAAAGCCAAACGGAAATACAATCTGTCTATTGCAGAGCTGATTGCAGAGCAGCAGCGGCTGCAGCAGGAAATAAACACGCTGGAACATGCCGATGAGGAAATCGACGAGCTGGAACAGATTTGTAAAGAAAAACAGAAACAGTTTGAAGCACTGGCCATGCAGATTCGCCAGGTTCGTCAGCAGCTGGCGGAAACACTCACAGAAGGTCTGCTGGCGGAACTGGCGCAGCTTGCGATGAGCCACACCCGCTTTGCGGTGCAGTTTGGCGAAAAAGCTGCCACGGCGCAGGGGATGGATCAGGTGGAATTTTTTATGTCTGCCAACCCGGGGCAGCCGCTGCGGGAACTGAGTGAAATTGCATCGGGCGGTGAGATGTCCCGCATTATGCTGGCATTCAAAACCGTGCTGGCACAGCATGAAAGTATCGGAACGCTGATTTTTGATGAAATTGATACCGGCATCGGCGGCAATATTGTGGTGAAAGTCGGTGAAAAACTGGCCGCTGTCAGCCAGTATGCCCAGGTAATCTGTGTCACCCATTCGCCGCAGATTGCAGCATTGGCCGATTGTCATTTCCAGATTCAGAAACAGATTGCCAACGATCAGACCATCACCAGTGTTACAGTGCTGAATGAAGAAGAAGAAATTGCCGAACTGGCCCGTATGCTGGGCGGGGAGGAGGCATTCCAGCTGCGCCACGCAGAAGAACTGAAACGAACGGCAGCGCAACATAAAGGCGGTAAATAAAGAAAAAGAAGTCTGACAATTCTGATGAATCATGATACAAAGCAGAGCAGGAATCCTGTTGATTTTTGCTCTGCTTTTTTGTACGGTTTCCAAAGCATAACAGGTAGTTTACTCGACGGCTTTCCCTCAGCTCACCGGACATTTCCTTGTCTGTTCGCTTTTGGTGGATTTTGCGTAATCGCTAATCCACCACAGCTGAACAGCCTGCGTCAAAGCCGTTTCAATTCGGAAGGCGCCGCTCGTAATACTACCTGTCATGCTTTCAGCCAGACAGTATAAGTTAATATCAGATAGTAAAACAGGATGCCGTTCTGGCATCCTGTCGGTGATGGTCAGGCTGCGGCCTGTTTTGTGTTGCTGGTTTCGTCTAACACGCTGGTCTGCTGCAGCATATCATGGATGAGAATGCCGTAGCCTCTGGTCGGGTCGTTGATAAAAACATGGGTGACTGCGCCGATGATTTTTCCGTTCTGGATAATCGGCGAGCCGCTCATACCCTGCACAATACCGCCTGTTTTCTCCAGCAGTACCGGGTCGGTCACGCGAATCACAAGCCCTTTGCCGTCTTTGTGGGACGGCATTATTTTTTCGATTTCAACGGTGAAACATTCCACTTTGTTGCCGTCGATGGCTGTGAAAATCTGTGCCGGGCCTGCTGCAATCTCATTGGGTGCTGCTGTTGGCAGTGCCTGCGAGTAACTGCTTTTTGTCAGCAGGCTGCGGTCGGTCAGCACGCCGAAGATACCGGCTGTGGTATTCTTCTCAATGCTGCCCAGCGAAACATTGCTGACGAAGCGACCGATTTTTTCACCGGGATAGCCTTCTATCCCTTTTTTAATGCCCTGAATATCAGCGGTCACCAGCTTGCCCTTTAAAATGCTGATTTTGCTCTGGGTTTCGTTGTTGGAAATCATGTGCCCCAATGCGCCATATTCCATGGTTTCCGGGTCCACAAAGGTCAGCGTGCCGACACCGCCGGCATTGTCCCGAATCAGAAGGCCGATGCGGTAGGTGTGGGTATCCTGGCAGTACACCGGTGTGATTTCACGGGTCAGCTGCCGGTTCTGGCGCTGAATCTGCAGTACCACTGGTTTCTGCTGTTCGCCCAGCTGGTTGACCAGCACGGCCAGCTGGTCATCGTGGGTGACGGCGGTGCCGTTTACCTGTGTGATAACATCACCAGCCTGAATCCCTGCATCTTCTGCCGGATTCACCGTTTTTCCGCCGCTTGTGATGCCCGATTGCCCAACCACCATAATGCCATCGGTGCGCAGTAGAATTCCAACGGCCTGTCCGCCGGGATACAGCATTTTTTGCGGATATCGCTGATCCATGGTTTCTTTGCCTGGCAGAAACTCCAGCAGTTTCATGCTGACTTTCGGGTTCAGCTGTTCCAGCAGATCCGATGAGTAAGAGAAGGACAGCGCGGCAGCTTCATCCGCTGGCTTGTGCTGCACCGTCCATACGCTGGCACCTGCACCGGCAATCAGCAGCGAACAGAGCACAGTTTTCCATCGTTTGCTCAAAACTGTCACCTCACTGACAGCTCCTGCCCTTCCAATATGGTGCCTTACTAATCTGTCCGGAACACGGGGAAATGAACCGTCAAAGATTTACCCAGAATGCACAGGAATTAACGGTGGAAAAATTTCTGTTAAAAGAACGATTCGGATGCTGTATGTTTACAAAAGATTGACAAAAAATTTTTCAAATGATACTATGAACAACAGATGTATGAAAACAATTTGATATAGCTCCGGCTTTTGTGGCAAATGCGCGACCGGACTTCACAGTTTCAAAAACTCAAGCTGTGAGGAAAGACACGCATTCTTGTTCTGCTGAACAAGGGAATCAGGTGAAAGTCCTGAACACGGCCGCAGAATCATCGCTGCGATTATTTCGATGAAACTGCGCGCAGTAGCTGTAAGTATGGAGTACATTCTTTTTCTGCGAAAGCAGGTCATTGGTGAACAACTGAGAAGGCGAAGAATGTGCAGGGGTATCTGAATTGAAAACAGATATCGGGACATACAAGTCAGAAGACCTACAAATGGAGATGAACGCAGGTGTTTTTGTGACACCCTGCGCAATATCTCTATGCCTGAAATGTGTACAAAAGCGGTGGCAATTATGCTGTCGCTTTTTTCTTTTTTGTTTTTATAACAAAAGTTTTGCTGATTTGTCGGAGAGATTCCCGTTGCCGGACAGCACATTCGGCAATGTTTTCCCGTGTGAACGGTTCCATATAGAAAGAACAAGTCAAGGAGGAACAAATCGTGAAACAGTTTATGAAAAACAGAAAAGTAATCGCCTTCGTACTGCTGATTGCCATGCTATTCAGCATCATGCCGACAGCCGTGTGGGCGAGTGAGTGTGTAGAAACAACAGGTAATGGTGTATTTCTTTATTCTGCGCAGCAGGAGACAGAAGTAACAACAGCTTCGGCTTTAATGATGAATATTGCAGAAAGCTACGTAGATAATTCTTCTGAATGGGTCATCATGGATATGGCTGCATATGCGGACTATAATCCTGCAGATGCAAGCAAAACTGCAGACGGCGCAAGGCAGCAATATATAAACAAGACAATTGGAAACGTTACAAAAACAGAAGCGCAAGGTGAAACAGAATATGCGAAAGCGATTATTATACTGACAGCTCTAGGGATTGATGCAACAGAACTGTACCCGGCTAATAGTGAAAAAATGGTAAGTGCTGTGGCAAAATTAAATGCGGCTGCACATTCCAGCAGTGCATGGGTTGCGCCATATACACTGGCTGCGTATCGGCAGGGGAAATATGGAACCGAAGCACAGGAAACAGCTTTAATTGAAGCGGTTCTTGTAAATCAGCTGGAGGACGGCAGCTGGAATGAATGGGGCGATTCGATTCAGACCACATCAAATATGATTGCCGGTCTGGCATTTTATTATGATAAGAATGATAAGGTGAAAACGGCTGTTGATAATGCAGTTGCATATTTATCTGATGTGCAAAAAGAGGATGGCAGTTTTGATGCATATGGTTATGTAGCAGATGCCAATACAGCTGCTATGGTAATCATTGCTCTGGCTGCAGCTGGAATCAACCCGGAAACGGATGTACGGTTTATTAAAAATGATGTAAGTGCACTGGATGGTTTACTGCAGTTTGCCTTGGAAGATTATTCGGGATTTGGTTATACCGATAATACTGAAATGAATGCTTATGCTACGGAACAGGGGTTCCGAGCTTTAATTGCAGCATCTCAGGTGATGAAAACCGGTGAGGCGTTTAATGTTTATGATTTCAGTAAAAATAGTGTAAAGCCGGGTCATGCAACGGGCAACGGTGGTGGTCAGGTACCATCCAGACCATCTGCGGATCATTCTGATATTGCTGTGGTGGTGAATATTAAAGCATCAAACGGCTACTGGATGAAAGAAAAACAGGTTACACTGAAAGAAGGTTCTACTGTATATCATGCGCTGGTGGACGCAATTGCTGGTACTGATATTACACAGACTGGTGCAGAGAACGGTTATGTTTCTGCGATGAGTAACGGCAAAACAACATTGGCAGAGTTTGATTACGGCCGCAATTCGGGATGGCTGTACAAAGTGGATGGCAAACTGCCGGAAGTTGGTCTGCTGGAGTATACAGTAAAAAACGGCGATGTGATTGAGTGGTATTATACGCGCGACTGGACAACGGATTCGCTGGCCGGTGCCAGAGTGGACAATGCGGATAAACAGGCGGCAGCCAAAGTGGATGAACTGCTGGACAAGCTGCTGGATAAAGTGGGCAGCCTGGATGACATTACCGCAGAGGATGCTGAAGCGATTGCTGAAATCCGCAAGGCTTACGATGCTTTAACCGATGAACAGAAAGCGCTGGTAAAAGGTTATGATGACTTGGCAGCAGCGGAGGCTATGCTGGAAGCGTTACTGGCAGGGCCGGAGGAATTACCGTTTACGGATACGGAAAATCACTGGGCGGCAGGGGCCATTCAGTATGTGTATGAGAATGGGCTGCTGCGCGGTGTATCGGATACAGAGTTTGCCCCGGATGCAACTTTCAGTCGTGCTATGCTGGTAACGGTGCTGCATCGCCTGGCTGGTTCACCGGCATCCAGCGGGTATTATCCATTTACAGATGTACGCGATACAGCGTGGTATGCAAACCCGGTGGCGTGGGCACATCAGAATAAACTGGCAGGTGGTATAACCGAAACCCAGTATGCGCCAAACAGCCCGATTACCCGGGAGCAGCTGGCGGTTATGCTGATGCGCTATGCACAGTATCAGGGCTGCGACACTTCCGATACCATCCGTCTGGTTCATTATAAAGATGCAGGCCAGGTGTCCGGCTATGCAGAAACCGCGGTGAAATGGGCAGTATCGACTGGCATTTTGAAAGGCCGCACTGCAAATGAAATGCAGCCGCAGGGCACTGCAACGAGAGCAGAAGTGGCGGTTATTCTGCAGCGTTTTATTGCAATGTATGAACCTGCTGCAGCATCTGATATGCAGTAACACAAAAACTTAGAAGCAATTTTGCGGGAGCAGTTTTGTTCCCGCAGGTACATAACAGCTTTATGAAATAAAAAAGTTTGCGGAAGTGAGGATATCCCGGATGTTCCGATTTCAGAAAATAAAACAGATAACAGCATTCATTTTGTGTATCGCATTTTTATGCGGGATATCAGCCCCGGTGTATGCAAGCGATACAAAACCGATTTCGACGGCAGAGGCAGCAGAATATGAGAAAATCTGCAGCGCTATTGACGATTTAACTGTGCAGCTTTTAAAGACAACACCGCAGGCAAAGCCGGGCAGCATTGGCGGTGAGTGGCTGATTCTCGGCCTGGCCCGCTCCGACGCGGAAGTGCCAGAGAACTATTATAATCAGTATTACACAGCGCTGAAAACACTGGTAAAACAGAAGAAAGGTGTTCTGCATCAGCGCAAATATACAGAATATTCCCGCACCGTTCTCGCGTTAACGGCGATGGGGAAAAATCCGGCCAGTGTGAATGGATATAATCTGCTGGCTCCGCTGGGCGATTATAAAGCGGCGGTACAGCAGGGAGTGAACGGCGCTGTGTTTGCCCTGCTGGCTCTGGACAGCGGCGATTATCCGGTTCCGAAACATAAAACGGCCAGAATAAAAGCAACCCGTAACTTATATGTAAACTATATTTTAGGAAAAGAACTTTCCGGCGGCGGATGGGCTTTAAACGGAACCACTGTGGATGTGGATATGACTGCAATGGCGTTGCAGGCGCTGGCTCCTTACCGGGATAACAAAAAGGTCAGCGCTGCGGTGGACAGAGGGCTTCAGAAGCTGTCTGCCATGCAGAATAAGCAGGGTGGTTTTACCGCATATGGTGTCACAAGTTGTGAGTCTACGGCGCAGGTAATCGTTGCACTCACGGCACTGGATATAGACTTAAATGACAAACGGTTTGTAAAAAATGATAACAGCACCGTGGACCATTTGCTGCGCTATTATCAGAAGGGCAAAGGCTTTGTGCATACGATTGGCGGTGAAATCAATGCGATGGCCACAGAGCAGGGGTTTTATGCGCTGGTGGCGGCAGAACGGTTTTATGCCGGGAAAAACAGCTTATATGAAATGACAGCAGAAGCGCAGATTCAAAAATAGCAGGCTATCAGCTGAACAGTGAGAAAGTATGTAGAGAGAGGGAGACAGATATGATACCGCGTATCAGAAAGAAACATGATTATAAAGCCGGCCTGCTTGTTGTTTTAATTTTTGTATCCATTCTGTTTAGCGGATGCAGCCAGAATAATCAGACAGAGCTGGAATGTGACCTGCAGTGCAGTATTTCCATTTCCTGCAGTACAGCGCTGGAACATGCGGAGCAGCTGCCGGACGGCGTATTGCAGATGCTGCCTGAGGACGGCTGGATTCTGGAACAGACAACCGTGCCGATGCAGGAGGGCGATTCCGCATTTGATGTGCTGCTGCGCACTGTACAGGCGTATGATATTCATATGGAATATGCGGATACTCCTGTGTACGATTCTGCTTATATCGAAGGCATTGCCAATCTGTATGAGTTTGATGCAGGCGGGCTATCCGGCTGGATGTACAGTGTGAACGGCGAGTTCCCTAATTACGGGTGTTCTGCTTACACGGTGTCCGAAGGGGATGTCATCTGCTGGGTATATACCTGTAATCTGGGCGATGACGTAAGGGGAAAAACCGTATGAACCGGGATGTTTTTTCCAGTTACCATCCGCTGGTGAATCTGTGTTATTTTTCGCTGGTGCTGGTGTGTACCATGTGTTGCTGGCATCCGGTTATTTTGCTGATTTCTTTTTGTTCAGCCGCAGCCTATGCCATGCAGCTGAATGATGCGAAAAAGATGAAACAGCAGGTTCTGCTACTGCTGCCTGTCATGCTGATGGCGGCGGTTTTGAATCCGATGTTTAACCATAAGGGGGCCACAATGCTGACTTATCTGCCCGGCGGTAATCCGCTGACGCTGGAAAGTCTGCTGTATGGTCTGGCGGCAGCGGTTATGCTGGCGGCAGTGATGCTGTGGTTCAGCTGCTATACGGCGGTGATGACATCGGATAAGTTTATTTATTTGTTTGGGCGAATCATCCCGGCGCTGTCTCTGGTGTTATCTATGATATTGCGGTTTATACCGAGATGTCTGGTTCAGCTGGCGGCGATTGGTGAGGCGCAGAGCTGTATCGGGCGCGGTGTGCACAGCGGTACGGTATGGCAGCGTGTGCGCTGCGCGGTACAGATGGTATCCATTCTGGTTACCTGGGCGATGGAACAGGCCATCGAGACGGCGGACAGCATGAGAAGCCGCGGCTATGGTCTGCCTGGGCGGACAGCGTTCTCGATTTACCGGTTTGATAAACGGGATAAACTGGTCTTGCTTTGGCTGGCAGGATGTGCCGCCGTGATTCTGGCCGGATGGCGATGCAGTGCACTGGCGTGGAGCTATTATCCGCTGATGCAGGGCAGCCTGCTGACGCCGCTGACAATGATTGTACAGGTGATTTATCTGGCGCTATGCATGACGCCGGTGATTCTGAATCGAAGGGAGGCCCGCCTGTGGATGCGATCACAGTCCAGTCGCTGACATTTACATATCCGGGAGAGACGGAAAAAGCACTGGATGATATCAGTCTGACAATCCAGTCCGGTGCATTTGCTGTGCTTTGCGGGCCGTCGGGCTGCGGGAAGTCCACACTGCTGCGGCAGCTGAAGACGGTGTTGACGCCGCATGGTCGGCGCAGCGGAGCAATTTTCGTTGACGGTCAGCCGTTAGACAGCATGGATCAGCGTACCCAGAGCCAGCGCATCGGTTTTGTGCTGCAGTCACCGGACAATCAGATTGTGACCGATAAGGTATGGCATGAGCTGGCATTTGGTCTGGAGAGCCTTGGCTGCGATACGCCGGTGATTCGCCGCAGAGTGGCGGAGATGGCCAGCTTTTTCGGGATACAGACATGGTTTTACAAAGATGTGACAGCGCTTTCCGGCGGGCAGAAACAGCTGCTGAATCTGGCATCGGTGATGGTGATGCAGCCGGATGTGCTGATTCTGGATGAGCCGACCAGCCAGCTGGACCCGATTGCGGCGTCAGAATTTTTATCGGTACTGGGAAAAATTAATCGGGAACTGGGAACAACCATTGTTTTAACGGAACACCGGCTGGAGGAAGCATTTGCGCTGGCAACCGATGTGATTGTGATAGAACATGGCCGGTTATTATGCAGCGGAACACCGCAGCAGGTGGGAGAAAAGCTGCAAACGATGGGGCACCGCATGTTTCTGGCCATGCCGGCCGCTATGCGTGTGTGGGCCGCAGTTGCTGATGATGCCTCCTGTCCGGTTACGGTGCGGGACGGACGACAGTGGCTGAATCAGTATGCGGCGCAGCATGCCATGCAGCCGCTGCCGGAAGAACGGGTGCATGAATATCCGGGTGACAGTGTGTTATCCATTCAGGATGTGTGGTTTCGGTATGAGCAGAATCTGCCTGATGTGGTGAAAGGATTTTCGCTCACCGTGCAGCAGGGGGAATTTGTAGCGCTGCTGGGAGGCAACGGAACGGGAAAGACCACCAGCCTGAAATTGCTGGCGGGGCTGATCCATCCGCAGCGGGGAATGGTGAAGGCAGCTGGAACTATTGCAATGCTGCCGCAGAATCCACAGACACTGTTTTTCAAAAAAACAGTTCTGGAAGATTTAAAGGAGCTGTTTGCAGACTGGAAAATATCCGATACCAGAAAAGAGGAGCGGCTGTCCAGAGTGATACGGCTGTGCCATCTGGAACCGTTTTTGCATCGTCATCCCTATGATTTATCCGGCGGCCAACAGCAGCGCTGCGCGTTGGCAAAGCTGCTGCTGCTGCGCCCGCAGATTCTGCTGCTGGATGAACCGACGAAGAGTCTGGATGCCGCGTTTAAACAGGAACTGGCGATGATTCTGCAGCGTCTGCTGCGCGATGGTGTTACCATTGTGATGGTCAGCCACGATATCGAATTCTGCGCCGAGTATGCCCATCGCTGTGCGCTGTTTTTTGATGGCGGTATTGTAGCGGAAGCTGCGCCGCGCGCCTTTTTTTCAGGCAACAGCTTTTATACTGCCGCAGCAAACCGGATTGGGCGGGATGTGATCCCGGAGGCTGTTACTGTGGGCGATATCATTACTGCCTGCGGCGGTGCGTCAGCAGAAAAAACAGTATTGCCTGATGATGCGATGCTGGAAGCGGAATGGCCGGAATGTTCTAATGAAACAGCACAGTTTATAGCGGAACGTGTAGAGACACGGCCTTTGCCCGGGCGGACACTGATGGCAGCGGTGCTAATCCTGCTGCTGATCCCGTTGACCTTATATGCAGGCGAAACTTATCTGGCGGGTCGAAACTATTATGTGATTTCGCTGCTGATACTGCTGGAATGCATGCTGCCGTTTTTTCTTGTTTTTGAGAGCCGCAAGCCGCAGGCCAGAGAGCTGGTTGTTGTGGCGGTGCTGTGTGCCATCGGCGTGGCAGGGCGGGCGATGTTTTTTATGCTGCCGGAGTTTAAGCCGGTGACAGCGTTAACCATCATTGCCGGTGTGGCGTTCGGCGGCGAGACTGGCTTTCTGGTTGGCGCTATGACCATGCTGGTATCAAATATGCTGTTTTCGCAGGGGCCGTGGACACCGTGGCAGATGTTTGCCATGGGCATTATCGGCTTTTTTGCCGGCATACTGTTTCATAAACGCATGCCGGGGCGCGATAAACGCATGCTGGCCATGTTCGGTGCGGCGGCAGCATTGTTTATCTACGGCGGTATTATGAATCCGGCCTCAGCACTGATGTGGACTCATACGGTGGATTTGAAATTAATGCTGGCCTATTATATCTCCGGCTTCCCTATGGATTGTGTGCATGCGGCTGCCACTGCCTTTTTTCTGTGGATTGCAGCCGAACCGATGCTGGAGAAGCTGGCCCGCGTAAAAACAAAATACGGACTGGTGGAAATGCAGACGCAGCCGCAAAAAGAGGACGAAGAGTAAATCGCTCCCGGACAGATAGAATCAATCATCTAATGACAGGGATGCTGGTTTTCTTACGTCCTCTTTTTGCGTTATACATATTTTCGCATGGTCTGCAGAGCACCTTTTTCCAGCCGGCTGACCTGTGCCTGGGAGATGGATATTTCATCGGCCACTTCCATCTGGGTTTTGCCCTGAAAGAACCGCATATCAATAATCATCTGCTCCCGCGGTGTCAGTTTGTCCAGTGCCTGTTTGATGGCGATGTTCTCCAGCCACTGGAAGTCGGTGTTTCTGGTATCGCAAATCTGATCCATAATATAAATGGGGTCGCCGCCGTCATTGTAGATGGGGTCATACAGTGACACCGGGTCCTGGATAGCATCCAGCGCAGCGGTTACCTCTTCCGGGTTAATTTCTAGTGCTTTGGCAATCTGTTCGATGGTTGGCTCCTGGCCGTGCTGTGCGGTGAGCTGTTCCCGCATCTGCAGTGCCTTGTAGGCGATATCCCGCAGGGAACGGCTGACGCGGATAGGGTTATTGTCTCGAATATAGCGGCGGATTTCGCCGATAATCATCGGTACTGCATAAGTGGAGAATTTTACGTTTTGCCCTAAATCGAAATTATCGATGGCTTTCATCAGCCCGATGCAGCCTACCTGAAATAAGTCATCGGCGTTCTCGTTGCGGTTGGAGAAGCGCTGCAGCACACTCAGCACCAGCCGCAGATTGCTGTGTATGAGTTCTTCCCGGGCCTGTTCGTCACCGGCCTGGTACTGACGGAATAATGCAGTCATTTTGTCATTTTTCAGAACGGGTAATTTGGATGTGTCAACACCACAGATTTCAACCTTGCATAAATAAGCCATGTCCATTCCCTCCGATAGCAATTACTGTGATGAGATTAGTTATTGCCTTTGGAGTTTGGGTTTATGCAGGAATCAAAAATGTGAAACTTGTCTGAATGTATCTGTTATTAAACTCACTATGATAAAGAAACTCTGTTGCGCATATTGACCATCAGGATTCTCGATGAGGTGAGATAGGATTACAGTAAGGTGCAGATTGCCGTAAAAGCAGAATAATTTTTTGTACAAAAAACTCGTTTAACCGGGCTCTTTAAAAGCCGGAAAACGAGTTTTTCATTGCTGTTATTTTCATTTAGAGGTGTTACAGTTCTCGAAGCAGGAAAGCCATATATAACGGCAGGGTAAGAACCTGTTCCATTCTGCCTATATTATAGTCGCCTAATTTTATAGCATTGTAGACATGGTAACGTTCCGGATGCAACAGAATAGTTTTTGTACTCTTGGTGTTGCCAGTAGCTGCTTTTACTTCCACTAGTGTACATTCCCCTTTATAACGAATTACAAAATCTACCTCTAAACCGGAATCTTTGTGGAAATAATACAGTTTTCGTCCCATTTTAACAAAGATATCAGCTATCAAATTTTCAAATATGGCACCTTTATAGCCTTGCAGATTCCCTTGAAGGATATCATATTGAGTGCCGTCTTCCAGCATACTGATAAAAAGACCGCAATCTCGCATATATACTTTAAATACATCGTCCTCTGCATTTCCGGCCAAGGGCAATTCCGTAATAGAAAGATTGTAGCATCGAGAAATAATTCCCGCATCTTCAATCCATTGCAAACTGCCTAGATATTTTGCAGCAGTAGATCCTTTTTTTATCACAGAATACTGGAATTTTTTATTTTCTTTGCTTAATTGTTTCGGGATAGACTGAAAGCATTCTTTAATTCTTGATTTATCACTTTTCTCTGCATATTTTACCATATCATCTTCATAAGAGCGTATAATGTCGCGCTGCAGCTGTAAAACTTCATTCATCTGTTTTGTGTTTATAAATGTCTGTACAACTTCTGGCATACCGCCAACAACTGTATATTGCAGTAGCAGTTGTTTCATACGTTTATGCAATGCATCCGGTACTGCTGTTTCATTTTGCAAACACTGTTTCAATGTTTCAATTACGGAATCCTCGATTCCATTTGCCCATAAAAATTCTTCAAAATCCAGTGGATACATGTCAATAACCGTTTCTGATCCTACCGGAATTGATCTCGGCTCTTTTCCGTATCCGTTTACGCCCAATAAAGAACCAGTACCAATCACATCAAATCGACCGTCTGTTTTAAAAAACTTGAGCGCTGTTCTAGCCTCAGGACATTCTTGAATTTCATCCAGAATTAAAACTGTTTCACCGGCTTCAAAAGATGCCTCTTTTCCTAACAAAGCAGACAGCATCATGATAATATTATCTATCTCTAGCGATCCAGCAAATACCGAGGCATAATCCGGATTTTCAAAAAAATTCAGGTACACTACATTTTTATAATTCTTATTTGCAAAATCAAGTACAGAAAATGTTTTGCCGCACTGTCTGCAGCCTTTTATAAGTAACGGTTTATGTTCCGGCGCGTTTTTCCAATTGATTAATTTTTGTTCGATTTTCCGTTTTAGCATGGGAATTCACCTCGTACATATAGTATATGCAGAGAGAGCAACTTTTTCAAGGAACTTTTTTCAAAAATAGAAACTTTTTCGAACGACATTATTTATAAAATTGCATTTTTTCTTTTACGGCATACTTTTATTTAACAACTCCTTATAATAAAAAGCAGCAGCCACATTATATTGCGAGCGGCGCCTTCCGAATTGAGGCGGACATCGGTGAAGATTGTTCCTGCCGTAACAGACGAAGTCTGGCAAAGGGGAACAATCGAGATAATGTCCGAGGAACTGAGGGAAAGCTGTCGAGCAAATAATGCGGTTGCTGCTTTATCAGAAATACAGGGGTACAGAATATGCATTTTATTTTTTTAAGCGTTCTCGCATATTTTTCCACAATTTCTCAAGCAGTGTGCCGGAGAACATGTACGGGAATACCTTCGCAACAATGGTGTTGCCCAGTACAACCAGAATGATTACTGTGCATAATACCAGCTGCAGCAGATTTCCCTGATCTGATTGTGTAAACATGCCGGCAGCTCCGGCGCAGCGCAGGAAGAAACCGTGCAGCAGGAAAACGGGCAATGTGTTTTTGCCGATTGTTGAAATCAGCGGCAGGTTACGGTTCAGCAGCGGTGCCAGTACAAACAGAAAGAATGCAACCCACACCAGCCCGATGCCAAGCAGCTGCAGTTTGATTTGCGGTGTGTACCAGGCGTTGGCGTAGGAGGC
>JAFYPD010000026.1 GCA_017547685.1 Peptococcaceae bacterium | reverse complement strand
ATGCATGTATGTATCGACCCCGCATGAGAGGAGGTTATGTACTTGGATATCAATCCATCTACAATCATTTTTGCGATTATTAACTTCTGTATCCTGGTTGTTGGTTTAAAAGTATTTTTATACAAACCAGTATGTAACATGCTGGACAGCCGTAAAGAAGAAGTTGCAAATAACTTGAATTCTGCTGAAGAAGCAAAACTGGAAGCGCAGAAACTGAAAGATGAATATGCTGCACAATTGCAGAATGCTAGAAGTGAAGCACAGGAAATCATCAATCAGGCTGCGAAAATCGGTGAACAGACAAAAGCTGATATCGTGAGTGAAGCAAGAGAGGAAGCTGCGAGACTGACTGCGAAAGCACAGGCTGAAATTGCACGCGAAAAAACCGAAGCGTTAAACGAAATCAGAAATGAAATTGCCGACCTGGCAGTGCTGGCTGCATCTAAAGTTGTTGGTAAAACAATTGATGTTGCAGATCATCAGAATATGGTCAATAACTTTGTGAAAGAGGTAGGGGAAGCGAAATGATGAACACAGCAGTAGCGAAACGTTACGGGCAGGCTCTCTTACAGATTGGTCAGGAAAAGAACTGTATCGACCAGTATCAGGAAGAACTGAAAATGGTAGTTGATACAATTGATACTAATGCTGAATTAAAAGGTATTTTAATTAGCCAAACTGTCAGCAGCGATAAGAAAAAAGAAATCGTAAAACAGTTATTCGCTTCTCAGGTTGATAAAAATGTCCTGAATCTGCTGAATGTAGTAATTGACAAAAACCGCGAGGAATTTTTAGCTGCAATTTACGATGCTTTTTGTGCTTATGCTGATGAAGTCCGCAACATTGCTTATGCTGATGTCGTTTCTGCGTATCCGTTAACTGAAGATCAGGAAACTGCTCTCAGTGCCCAGCTGGCTAAAATGTCTGGGAAAACTGTTAAACTGAATGTCAGCGTTGATGAAAGCTTGTTAGCGGGAATGATTGTTACATTTGGTGACAAAGTATATGACGGCACCGTTGGTGCCCGCCTTGCAGGCATGAAAAATAAATTACACGAAGTACAGTTTTAATGAAAGATTGGGGTGAGGGACTAAAATGAATATCAGACCAGAGGAAATTAGTTCCATTCTGAAAAATCAAATCGAAAACTATGATAACGGCATTGAAGCAAGTGATATCGGTACTGTAATCGAAGTAGGTGACGGTATTGCTCAGGTTTATGGCTTGAAAAATGCGATGGTTAACGAACTTCTGGAATTCCCGGGCGGCGTTCAGGGTATGGCGCAGAACCTAGAGGAAGACCATGTTGGCTGCGTTATCTTAGGCCCATACAAACATATTAAAGAAGGCGACCCTGTTAAGAAAACAGGTCGTATCGTTGAGGTTCCGGTAGGTGAAGCTCTGCTGGGACGTGTAGTAAGTGCAACAGGTCAGCCAATCGACGGCAAAGGTCCTATCGTGACTGACAAATACAGACCGGTAGAATCTATCGCACCTGGTGTAATTACCCGTAAAGGCGTACATCAGCCATTACAGACAGGGATCAAATGTATTGACGCCCTGGTGCCAATCGGGAAAGGTCAGCGTGAATTAATCATCGGTGACCGTCAGACTGGTAAAACAGCGGTAGCGCTGGATACCATCATCAACCAGAAAGGTAAAGATGTAATCTGTATCTATGTTGCAGTAGGTCAGAAAGCATCTACCGTAGCTAACGTTGTGAGCAAACTGGAAGAATACGGCGCAATGGAATACAGTATTGTAGTTGCTGCGACCGCTTCTGAACCAGCTCCAATGTTATACATCGCTCCATATGCAGGCGCTGCTATGGGCGAAGAATTTATGTTCAACGGCAAAGACGTTCTGATTGTATACGATGACCTGTCCAAACAGGCTGTTGCATACCGCGAACTGTCCCTGCTGCTGAAACGCCCGCCAGGACGTGAAGCGTACCCAGGGGACGTATTCTATTTACACTCCCGTCTGCTGGAACGTGCTGCGAAACTGGAAGACAAACTGGGCGGCGGTTCTATGACAGCTCTGCCGATTATCGAAACCCAGGCTGGCGATATTTCTGCATACATTCCAACAAACGTAATTTCCATTACCGACGGTCAGATCTTCCTGGAAGCCGACCTGTTCAACGCTGGTGTACGTCCTGCTATCAACGCAGGGGTATCCGTATCCCGTGTAGGTGGTTCTGCACAGGTGAAAGCAATGAAAAAAATCTCCGGTAACCTGCGTCTGGACTTAGCGCAGTACACCGAATTAAAAGCGTTCACACAGTTCGGTTCCGACCTGGATGCTGCTACAAAAGCAACTCTGGACCGCGGTGCACGTGTTATGGAAATGTTAAAACAGGGTCAGTATGTTCCAATGCCTGTAGAAGATCAGGTTGTTATCATTTATGCTGTATCCAAAGGTTACACAGATGATATCGCTGTTGAAAAAATCGGTGCATTTGAAGCTGGTCTGTTAAACTTTATGAAATCCTCCAGCTATAAAGCTAGCGTATTAGATGTTATCGCATCTACCGGTAAACTGGAAGGTGACGCTGACGCAGCGCTGGTAAAAGCAATCACTGAATTCAAAGCAACCTTCCAGGCGTAAGCCCGTGGGCAGTTTTGATTCTTCGAGAGGGTGGTGAATAAGGTTTGGCTAGTGGTAAGGAAATAAAACGACGGATTCGCAGTGTTCAGAGTACCGGTAAAATCACAAAAGCGATGAAACTGGTATCTGCATCCAAGCTGCGCCGCGCGCAGGGCTCTGTAGTGTCCGCTCGTCCATACAAAGATAAATTAAAAGAAGTACTTTCCCGGCTGGTAGCGAGTGCAGGTGCATCTGTATCTGATCCGCTGCTGGAAGTCAGAGAAGTAAAACGAGTTGGTTATGTTGTTTTTGCCTCCAATAAAGGCTTAGCCGGTGGTTACAATGCAAACATCATGAAAGAGGCGCTGGCTCAGGTAAAAGCTGCCGAAGCACAGGGCTATGAAGTAGGCATCGTAGCAGTTGGTAAAAAACCAAGAGATTTCTTCCAGAAACGTGGCTACACAATCGACGAAGAATTCCTGGCTGTGAATGATATTCCATCTGCAGCAGATGCGGATGCCATCACAAAAATGATTAAAACCGCTTATGTAACAGGGAAATACGATGAAGTACACATTGTATATGCGGAATTCCGCAGTGCTATGTCGCAGATTCCAAAAACTGTGAAAGTACTCCCTATTGAAACACCGGAAAGTGAAGCCGCAGATGGTCTGGATTATATCTTTGAACCATCTCCGGATATCGTATTAAGTCAAATTCTGCCTTTATATTTAGCAAACCAGGTATTCAGTGCATTAACAGAAGCGAAAGCAGGGGAACATGGCGCTCGTATGACCGCGATGTCTGCAGCTAGTGATAATGCGGCGGCTCTGGTTGCCCGGTTGGATCTGGAATACAACCGTGCTCGTCAGGCTGCTATTACAAATGAAATTACTGAAATCTGTGCCGGTGCGAATGCACTGAACGGCTAATATTCAGGTAACTATGTGAAGAAGGAGGTTTACCAATCTTGAATAAAGGTAAAATTATTAGAGTCGTTGGTCCAGTTGTTGACGTTGAGTTTACTGCTGATAATCTGCCAGCCATTTACAACGCTGTTGTAATCCGCACAGAAGACCAGGACGATAAAAATTTTGAAGTTAATCTGACATTGGAAGTTGAACAGCATCTGGGCAACAACACCGTAAGATGCGTTGCAATGTCTGCTACAGACGGTTTGGTTCGTGGTATGACAGCCGTTGATATGGGTTCTCCAATTACTGTACCAGTAGGGGATGCTACCCTGGGTCGTCTGTTAAACGTAGTTGGTGAGACCATTGATGAACAGGGCCCGATTGATGCTGAAAGATGGGGCATCCATAGAGAAGCTCCTACTTTTGCTGAACAGAATGCTGCAAAAGAAATTCTGGAAACCGGGATTAAAGTTATCGACCTGATTTGCCCATATGTAAAAGGTGGTAAAATCGGTCTGTTCGGTGGTGCCGGTGTAGGTAAAACCGTATTAATTCAGGAACTGATTCGTAACATCGCGTACGAACACGGTGGTTACTCCATTTTCGCGGGCGTTGGGGAACGTACCCGTGAAGGGAAAGACTTACTGGTTGAAATGACAGAATCCGGCGTTATTAACAAAACCGCCATGGTATTCGGCCAGATGAACGAACCGCCTGGAGCTCGTATGCGTATTGCTCTGACAGGTCTGACCATCGCTGAATACTTCCGTGATGTTCAGGGTCAGGACGTACTGCTGTTCATCGACAACATTTT
>JAFYPD010000025.1 GCA_017547685.1 Peptococcaceae bacterium | reverse complement strand
GCAGTATCTTTTCTCGCTCTTTTGGTGTAAGATGTTTATAGTGACTCATAGTTCCTCCTGGTATCTGATTGTCTTCGTAAACATCATTATACCAGAACTATGGGTCATTATCTTTTGTTGCACTTAGATTGTATATTCAAGGTATAATACCGGAATGTACCCTTTTCCTGTTTCTCCTGCTGTTTTTGCAGATACACTGCAAGGTTTTCCTCCATGTATTCGGCTTCCTGTTCGTCCATCTCAGCAGCTATTCTTTTATAATCCGCTTTTAGTTCTTTTAATAATTTTAATAGCTCTCGTATAAAACGCAGGAAAAGATAATTGAACGGTAACGTCAACACAAATATAATACTAAAAACAATCAAAAGTCCTGAAAACATTTCCAGCGTCATTCTATCACCACCTGAAATATATCCGGAAGAATTTACGGCAACTCTTCCGGATACAAAAATTATCTTCTTACAATATTATAATACAAATCACATCTGCCATAACACCTGCAACACTTTCACTAAAACCGATTGACATTAAGGCATTTTGTAACATGTCATTCACGTCATCTATTATCAAAAGCACGATTCCCGCTATTTTTAACATCTTTTTCATAACGCTCCTCATATTTTAACAGACTGTGATTTATCCGTTTATTTAAAGGTCTGTACAACCTCATGCCTTTATTGAACAAATTGTGTCATCAATTTCAACCGTATTTGCAAAGTGCTGCATAAGTGGTAATATTTACTGTTGTATTTAACTGTCACCCTAAAATGAACATATAATTGCCGATTAAGTAGATGCTTTAAACCTTAAATTATGTATCTGTATTATTCCGTTTTATTTTCTTGCTTTTCCTTGTCATGGTCAAACACAACCGATAACGCATCCCCGATAATGGACACGGCATATTCAAAAAAATCCCGTCCAGCAAAAATATTTGCAATGGACAATCCTATGCCTGTTACAGCAGAAATAATACTATTTTTTATTTTAAACAAACTTTTTAACAATATCTTTCCTTCCTTTCCCATTTTAATGGTTGCAGAGAAAGGCATTGCTTTCCTCTGCAACCATTAATTCAAATTAAAACAATAAATGTGTCAATAGCATTGCTGCAGTACTAGCAATCGATTCACTTACTCCTAAATTCACTAAAGCATCTGTAAATACGCCTTCAATCGTATCGTTTGTGTCAAATACAAAATCTAACGCTTTCATAAATTTATCATAAAAATTATCAAAACCTTTTTCCTGAATAATATTTAATCCAACTAAAATATCTTTAATTGTATCTTTATTATTCGAAATTAAAGTTTTTAACGCTTTTAATGTCACTGTAATCTTACCACGTTCCACAGAACTACTAACAATTACTTCATGTTCAGAATTAACGGTGACAACAGCTGTCTGACCCACTGCTCGATTTTGGGTAGGCTGCATAGAAGCTGCAAATACCGGTGTTGCCATACTAAATGTAAATGTACCCAGTACAACCCCTGCTACAGCTTTTTTCATTTTTGTGTTCATAATTATTACCTCCAAAATTATAATTTTGAAGGCCGGCGCCAACCTCATGCCTTTATTGTACAAATTCTTTTGTCAATTACAATAGCATTTGCAAAGGTGGTCGTTTTTGCTGCAAAAGTGGTAATATAGTCAGACTATATAAAGCGATTTTACCAGATTTAATTTACACAGTAAATAGATTACACAAAAAAGCATGCCATCCATATCTGCGTTATAAATATGAATCGCATGCTTTTATTTTACAGACTTTGAGCAAAAGGATACAACTCTGGTATATGTCTAAGTGAAAATGCTTTTATTAACCCGACTACAACTTTATCTGAAAAAGATGAAAATCTATCATCTACCTTCTGCAATGCTATCTTAAACTTTTCAACATCTAATTCATCAAAAGAATTGTTCCGCAATACCTGATTAAATTCAAAAAAGATTTTTCCTTTTTCTTCATTGGTGATATCCAGTCGCAAACATAATAACGACACTGATATAGGATTTTCAATGCTGTCTCCCAGATATCCAGCAATTTCATTCAAGGCATCAAAATACAGATACTCCCTGTCGCTCATATTATACAAACCAACTCAACCCTTCCTTAATAGCCAAAGCAATATTAACTGCAACCGTTTCACTCACACCAGCAGATACCAGCACTCTGCGAACCGCATCATAAACGGCCTGTGCAGGAATCTCACTCCATTCTAACAGTGGTTCTAACACTTCTACTACTTTATCATAATACTTCAAAAAATTTTTTGCTACAGTTGAACCAGAAACTGATTCTATTACTTCTGCCGCTGCTTCTTTATTGTTTTTAATAAAGTTAATTGCACTCTTAACAATTTTTGTTACAGCATTTCTCGGTTCAACAACTGCTTCGGATTTATTTGTGTCAGCAATACTCTCAACAGTATTTGTATTTGCCAAATTAGAATAATCAGGCGATGCAAATGCTGCCGGTGAAAATATATTGCATACAAAAAATATTGTCAATAAAATTGAAATTACTTTTTTTATTTTTGTGTTCATAATTGATGTTTCAAGTATCTCCCAGAAGATAAATGAATATGCAGGACAGAAGATAGTAGTTTATAAATATATCACACAATCGGTACAAGTATTATTACCTGAAACTGCTTCTGCACCGTATCATATCGAAAGATACATTCTCCATCATATTTGCGCACGCATCGGATTATATTCTGTACACCATAGCCATGCTGTTCCGGGTTTTGCGGTGATTGCGGCACACCATTTTGAAAAACAGGTGGCTGCCCACAGCTGTTTGTAATCTGAATCGCTGTATAATAATCATTTTTCATCCAGAATTCACAGATAATCTGTTTCTGTTCACTCTCTGCGGCAGCAGTGATGGCATTATCCAGCAAATTGCCCAGTATAATGCACAAATCTGGCGTACTGATACGGTTCAGCTTCACCTGCGGCTGATACTGAACCTGCAACGCAATGCTATTGTTTTCGGCCTGCTGCATATAATCACTGAACAGTAAATCCAGCGTCTGATTCCCTGTCAGGCGAAGCAATGTACCCTGCTGCAAATCATCCTGCACCACCGCGATATACGCCGCAATCTCTTCCGGCCTATTCTGTACAGCCAGCTGCCGGATATAGGCAAGATGCTTTTTAAAATCATGCTGATACCGCTGCAAAGCACAATATTTTTCCGACAACAGTTTTATGTACATTTGATGCTGTTCCATCTGGTGCTGCAGCTGTATCTTTTCCAGCGTATGACGCACCGCCGTTGCATAACGGCGATAAACTACTCCGATTATGCCAAGCATAATCAGCCCCGCTGCACAAATCGCTGTCATAATCTGTTGAAAAGAACTGAATTCAGCTGGATTTCCTTTCAGCAAATCTGCTGCATACGGAACCAGTGGCAATATACAGCCTGCAACGCATCCAGAAAGAAGCAGAGCCCAGACCGTCCAGAACAGGTTACTGTGCTGTTCCTGCAGCTCTATGGAATCATTCGGCAACGGATCCCGCTTCTCCATCATGGCGACTGAATGATAAAGCAGCGCCCATATTGCAGCATACGCAAAAAACAGCATCAACCAGAAATTTTCCTGCCTGGTAAATAATACACCCGCCACCGGCAGCCATAAACACAGAGAACCGATGCCGGAAGCTACGCAAACCGCTACACGATGATTAGAACAGAATACTATAACTCTGGACAGATACAATAGTTCCGAAATAAATTCCGCTGCAATCCGAAATGGCGGAATCATATAATCCAGCGGCAGAGTTATCAAAAACACTACACTGCTATAAACAAGTACAGAGAATGCATATTCTGCAATCTTATCCGGCAGAAACACAACTGCCGGCACAGAAAGCACCATGGCCAGCACAGCAATGCTCCGGTTTATCTGTAAGGCAGCTTCAGCATACCCCTTTATTTGACGAAACATCATTCATTTACATCCTCGTTTTCTGCATATACTTTCAGCCAGTTTGTATGTGCCGTGTACATAGCACCAGCAGTAATCGCCATGGTCAGTACAAAATTGCCCAGCCGTTTGAAATGCATTGCATTCTCGAAATAGTATCCATCCAGCATTCGCCCAATCGAACCTGCGGCAACCAGTTCCATAATCAGTGCAAATACCAGACTCAGTATATATTTCGATTTAATGCTTTTGCTCTCTTTCATCACCACAGAAAGCACCAGAATAAACGGAAGGGCAACTGCAAATGCTGCAATCATAAACGGTGCTTTGTCGGACATGCCAGATTGCGGAAAATAGCGAATCAGCGCCAGTTCCACAATAAACAGTATAAAGAAAATCATCGGCAGCCGATACCGCACCTGAAACGGAATATCCGCATTTTTCATTTTTTCCTGTTCAGCCTTTTTTTCCTCAAGCATCGCCTCTTCCACTGCATCTTTCACCTTATCAATGCCCAGATTGCGATATAAAACCTGCCACTTGTAGTGATAAAGAAACAATCCGAATCCGCAAATTAGAAAGATTATCAATACTAACATAAACTTCTCCATATTCCGCACCTCAACTTTATAGTTTTAATTGTAAACAGATCGTTTGTTATTGCAATGTAATAACAAACGACCTGTTTGTACGCAACTGTTTAGATTGGTAACAATGCCATGATTGCAAATACCGAAGCATCACAAACTAAACCATCTCTGTCTACACCAAATACACTAGAAATAGAATCTCTCAGCACATCTTCCACTGTATCTGATACTTCATAATACGCAGAAAGTGCCTCCAATAAAGCGTTTTTTAAACCATTATAATTTTTCAACAGAGGAATGTCATCCCAGTTGTCAAGAACAACACGCTTAATAATATCCAATGCCACTTTCGCTTTACCGCGTTCTTCTACAACTGGTTCAGCCATTGCTGATGTCATATATGGTTCTGTTACAACAGCTTCTGTTTGTTCTGCATACACTACATCTTCCGCTACAGCGTTATTAACACTTGCAAACGCCGGTGTTGCCACACCAAAGGCAAATGTACCCAGTACCACTCCTGCTACAGCTTTTTTCATGTTTGGGTTCATAATCATTACCTCCAAAAATAATTTTGAAGGCCGACGCCAACCTCATGCCTTTATTGTATAAATTCTGCCGTCAATTTCAATAGCATTTGCAAAGGTGGTCGTTTTTGCTGCAAAAGTGGTAATATACAGCCGTTTATTTCATCATGGCAGCGCGAAACTGCTGATATTTGCGCCGGGACATGGGCAGCTGATTGTCACCGGTGGTAATCACTTTTACCGCATCAAAAAATTTCACATGCTGCGGATTTATCAGAATTTTGTTATACGGTTCCAGAAAGCCGGATAAACGCTGCTCCCAGTATTGCATGCCATCTTTGCTGATATACACACCGTGCGTGGTAACAACTTTCACTTTGCGCCCCGTCACTTCCACGCTGATAATCTCTTTTCGCAGAATCTGGTGTACCCCGTCATCGGCTGTCAGCAGGATTGGCGGCACACGGTTTTCCCGGAGCCACTGCTGCCAGGCGATGTAGTCCTTCTGAAAGAAAAATGGATCTATCGGCTTGAACCGATAACGGAACGCCTCCACCTCATACCCCGCCGCCAGATAATCATCGTAGTTTGTTAAAATAATCAGAGCGGCATCACAGCCCTGCTGCCGGAGAAACCGGGCTGTTTCCACACCGTTCAGCCCGGGCATCTGCATATCCAGATAAACTAAATCAAATACTGTTTTCTGCGCTGCTTCCAGAAGCTCAATTCCGCTGGTAAAGCAATACAGCTGGCAAGGCTCATCCGCATACTGTTCTAAAAGCTGTGCAATATTCTGCTGAATGATTGTATCGTCATCACAGACTGCAATGTTCCACATATCACTGCTCCGTTTCACAAGATTGTAAAACATAGTATAACAAAGTATTTATCTGCCGTAAATCATTTCCTGTTTTTTGCTTATGTCCCTGCCGACCGCTATCCGCTGACAGTTTTTTCTGCAGGCAGATATTTTTCATACCCGCCGTTAAAGAACGTGCTGCCGTTCTGCCAGTATTTTTTCGGCACTCGTTTTTTCTTGATTTTATACTGCCGGATGGCACTTTTCATCCGTTTTTCGCCCACTTCGTACAGGCGCATAATCTGGGCATCAGAAATTTTCTCCCG
>JAFYPD010000024.1 GCA_017547685.1 Peptococcaceae bacterium | reverse complement strand
GGCACAAAAACAGTACCCTTGTTAAAGTGCGCAAAAAAACCAGAAAGAATCATGAAAGCAAAAGATTCTTTCTGGTTTTTTGTACATAGAGAGCGAGGCATCGCAAAAATCATCTAATCTGATGATTTTTGCAACAGCCCCAGCAGTAATAATTCATTTATTCTAACATTAAAAAAGAGAGGGATTTATATGTCTGAAAAGAAACAACGCAGTGAATTGCTGGTTGTAGCGATTTATTTCGCAATTGTAGCATTGTTCTGGACAGTTGTTCCGGCTCCGGCACCACTGACAGAGGTAGGCATTAAAGTATTAGGTCTGTTCTTTGCCTTTATCGTTGGATTCACTATGACAGAAGCACCTTGGGTACACCTTGTATCCTTTGTTTTGGCAATGTTTACCGGCGTATTTGCGAATATCGCAGCAATCATGCCGTCTACATGGGGTGGAGATACATTCTTGTTCATGTTGCTGTTATTCGTTGTTATTGAATACTTACGTTTCTCCGGCTTCAGTAAATTCGTATCTGCGTATCTGCTGAGCCGCCCATTCCTGGTAGGTCACCCATACAGAATCATCGGTATGCTGATGCTCGTAGCTTGGATTCTGGCTATCTTTGTAGGGATCTTTGCAGGTCTGCTGTTAACATGGGGCTTTATTTATCAGATTTGTGGTATTGTAGGGTACAAAAAACACTCCCCGCAGGCTTGTGCAATGGTATTCGGTGTTACCCTGGTAGGCGCACTGAGCTTATCCACCATTCCGTTCCTGCACAATGCGCTGGTAATCATCGCTGCATTTACAGGTTCCACCGGTCTGGAAGTAAACTTGATTCACTATCTGTTATACTCTGTACCTGAAAACTTAATGATTATTGCTTTGTATCTGTTAATGCTGAAAGTTTTATGGCGTATTGACGTAAGTGCAATGGAAAACATGACCATCGACTTCATTCCAAAAGAAGATTTGGTGATGACAAAAGAAGTAAAAATGTCTTTGGCATTCCTGATTGCACTGGTAGTACTGGTATTTGCTCCAAACGTATTGCCTGCAGGTAACCCTGTACAGGCAGCATTGAAAGCAATCGGCAATTCTGGTATCACTATGATTCTGTTAGTAATCTGGTCTCTGATCAAAATGGACGATAAAGAAATTTTCCCAATTGGTGATCTGGCGAAAAACGGTATTCCATGGAATATGGTATGGTGCTCCCTGGCAATCTTTACCTTTATCGCGTTGCTTGGTAATCCTGAAACCGGTATCTCTGCATTCGTAGCATCTTTCCTGGGTCCAATCTTCGTAGGCAAACCTGCAGCACTGTTTATCATTCTGTCTATGGTAATCACCATTGTTCTGACCAACTTTATGGCAAACATGGTAGTAGCAGTAGTAATGTTCGCTGCTTGCCTGCCAATCGGTGCTACTCTGGGTATCGATCCAATGCAGCTGGGCTTCCTGTACACAATCTGCTCCTCCATGGCGTTCCTGCTGCCAGCTGCTTCCCCTGCAGGCATGCTGGTATTCATGAATAAAGAATGGATGACCACAGGGGAAATCTACAAATATGCAATTCCAACTATAATTATGATGGGTGTTGTTGCATATGTATGGAATATAATTCTGTTTATGTTCATCTAATGTGAAATATTAAAGGTGTAGTTGAAACTTTCTCTATTTAAATAAAATAGACTGCTTAAGATAGAAACATTGCTATGTGTTCTCTTTGTGCAATGTCATTAAGTTTAGAAGAAATAACACTTTGCTATATTTTTTATGGCGAAGTGTTATTTTTTTAAAAATTATGCCGATTTAGCGGATTTATCTGGTGAGAAAGACAATGATTATGATATAATAATATATCTATGCATTGGCAGGAAGGAGGGTGTACATGCTTGTACAAGTGGCCATTTCACGCAAACTGGCGGATCATCGGGATATCCTGACCTATCGGGTGCCGGAGCAGATGAAGTCTCTGGTGCAATGGGGCAGCATGGTGCTGGTGCCCGTAGGCCGCGGAAATCAGCAGGTAAACGGATATGTGGCCGGTTTTGTATCGGATGGCAGTCTGGATGAACAGGATTACAAAGAGGTTCTGGCTGTACCGGAACCGGAGACTATGCTGACGCAGGAACTGGTGGAACTGGCTGTCTGGATGAGCGGGTACTATCTCTGTCCGTGTTATTATATATTAGAATATATGCTGCCTAAATTTGCCCGCAGCAAAAAGCAGGAAACCGTGGTGTGGGCAGAGGAATCGGAGCTGGCGGAGGCAAAGCTGGTTTTTTTAGAGCCGGCGGCTGCGAAACTGGCAAAGCTGATTCGGAAGAAAAAAGAAATCTCTCTGGTTGCCTTGCAAAAGCAATATGCGCAGGCTGATGTGCTGGTACAGCAGCTGCAGCAGGCAGGGTTAATCCGCATAGAGGCAACCTTTCAGCAGCAGGGCAGCAGCAAAACCGAATATGTGTATGAGAGCTGCATTGAACCGGCACAGCTGGAAGATGCGAAACGTCAGCTTGGCCGTGCCGTGAAGCAGTGGGAGGTATTGCGATATCTCACTTATGAGGGTGCCAGCGATGGAAAAAAACTATGCAGTTACTGGCCGACTTATCTGACCTTAACAAAAGAGTTGATGAAAAAGAAGCTGATTACCCGTAAAAAAGTACAGGTACAGCGCTTCAATACCGACAATGCAGTTTTTCGCAATGAGAAAAAACTGATTTTAAACGAGGAGCAGCAGCATGCGCTGGATATCATTTTATCGAAGGCGGACAGTACCGATGCAGAAGAAGTGTTGCTGCACGGTGTTACCGGCAGCGGCAAAACAGAAGTGTATCTGCGAACGCTGCGCTATGTGCTGGACCAGGGAAAGGGTGCCATGGTTCTGGTGCCGGAGATTTCGCTGACACCGCAGCTGATTGGCCGGTTTCGCGCTGTGCTGGGGGAGTATGTGGAAGTGCTGCACAGCAATATGTCTGACGGCGAGCGGTTTGATGCCTGGCAGCGGCTCTATCGAGGCGAGACCCGCGTGGTGGTGGGTGTGCGAAGCGCTGTATTTGCCCCGGTGCAGAATCTAAGCCTGATTATTATAGATGAGGAACATGAAACCACCTTTAAACAATCGGAGCCGGACCCGCGCTATCATGCCAGAGATGTGGCGCGACACCGCATACAGCAGAATAAGGGGCTGTTATTATCAGGCAGTGCTACGCCTTCGGTGCAGAGTTATTATGAGATACAGCAGGGCGGCGGAACATTGCTGACCATGCGCAATCGGGCACAGCAGCAGCCGCTGCCTGAGGTGCAGATTATCAACATGGCGCAGGAATTTCAGGGCGGCAACCGCAGTATGTTCAGTTCGGTTTTAACACAGACTATGGAAGACAGTCTGCGAAGCGGCGAGCAGGTGATTCTGTTTCTGAACCGGCGGGGCTTTTCCAGCGCTATCGTGTGCCGGGAATGCGGCTATACGCTGGTCTGTGAGAAATGCTCCATCGCGCTGACCTATCACAAAGAGCAGAATCTGGCTAAGTGCCATTATTGTGATTACATGACCCCGGCGCCGAAACAGTGCCCGCACTGCGGCAGCCGATTTATCCGCTATATGGGTTCGGGTACAGAGCTGGTAGAAGATGAGGTAAAAAAACTGTGGCCGTGGGTAACCACTGACCGCATGGATTTAGATACTACTCAAAACAAAGATGCCCACAATCAGATTCTGGAGCGGTTTGCCCGCGGTGAAACGCAGGTGCTGATTGGCACTCAGATGGTGGCCAAGGGGTTGGATTTCCCCAATGTCACCACAGTCGGGGTGCTGGCCGCTGATATGATTCTGAATCTGCCCGATTACACCGCAGCAGAGAGAACGTTCCAGCTGCTGACGCAGGTGGCCGGCAGAGCAGGGCGGGGCGATAAGCCAGGCCGCGTGGTTGTGCAGACCTATAATCCGGAGCATTACAGCATACAGGCAGCACGGCAGCATGATTATCACAGTTTTTATGAAAAAGAAATTCAGATGCGGGAACTGATGGTATATCCGCCGTTCTGTTATATGATTCGCATGCTGGTGTCGGATTTTCAGCCTGACGGCCTGCTGGAACAGATGGAGCAGATGGCTGGACGGATTGCAGAAGTTTATCCGGCTATCGAGCTGCTGGGGCCATCACAGGCACCCATTTCTATGGTGCGCAAACGGTATCGGTTCCATCTGATTTTAAAGGGAAAAAATCTGGATTTGCTGCGGGAGGCCGCTGAATATGGGCAAAAATTCATGAATTTATCAAGAAAGAGTAAAACTTTGAGAATCCTTATTGATGTGGAACCGTCAAGTGTTTTATAGTATAGGCAGGAGGAGAAGAAAGAGATGGCTATTTACAATATTGTAACAAAAGAGGATAAATTATTGCGCAAGGTATCCCAGCCGGTACCGGAAATCACACCGAATGTATTGAAACTGCTGGACCGTATGCTGGAAACCATGTATGCATCCCATGGGGTTGGTCTTGCGGCACCGCAGGTTGGTATTCTGAAACGGGTTGTTGTGGTGGATATCGGGGAAGATGGTCCTGGCCCGTTGAAATTAATCAATCCAGAAATTCTGGAACGCTCCGGCTGGCAGGAAGGGCCGGAAGGCTGCCTGAGCTGCCCTGGTATGTGGGGCGATGTGCGCCGCAGCCAGTATGTGAAAGTGAAAGCGATGAATGAAAAGGGCGAAGACATTATTATTGAGGCGGAAGATTTTCTGGCCAGAGCATTACAGCATGAAATCGACCATTTAGAAGGTATCCTGTTTATTGACACAGCTACCAACATCGAGTATGAGAAATAGGAGGTGGCTCCCGTGAAAATTGTATTTATGGGAACGCCTGACTTTGCGGTGGAATCGCTGAATGCGCTGGTAAATGCCGGTCACGATGTAGCTGCGGTTATCACCCAGCCGGATCGCCCGAAAGGCCGCGGTAACAAACTAGCTTTTCCGGAAGTGAAAAGCCGGGCACTGGAACTGAACTTGCCGGTGCATCAGCCGGCCAGTGTGAAAGAGGAAGCCTTTCTGGAACTGCTGCAGAGCTATCAGCCGGATGTGATTGTGGTTGTGGCTTACGGACGAATTCTGCCGCAGGCAGTGCTTGAACTGCCGCAGTACGGCTGTATCAATGTGCACGGCTCTTTATTGCCTGCCTATCGCGGTGCAGCGCCGATTCAGCGTGCCGTGCTGGACGGCTGCAAAGAGAGCGGCGTCACTATCATGCAGATGGATTCAGGAATGGATACCGGTGATATGCTGCTGCAGGGCAGTCTGCCAATCACAGAAGAAGATAACACCGGCACTATGTTTGAAAAACTGGCTGTTCTGGGTGGGAAACTGCTGGTGGAAGCGCTGGAAGGGATGCAGCAGGGCACCATTCAGCCGCAGAAACAGAACGAGGCAGAGGCTACCTATGCCGCTCGCATCCTGAAAGAAGATGAAGTGATTGACTGGAGCAAACCGGCGGAAACTATTTTTTGTCAGATTCGCGGTCTGGCACCGGCGCCTGGCGCGTACACCCTGTGGAACGACCAGCGTCTGAAAATCTGGAAGAGCCGTATCAGCAAAAAAGAAACAGGCAAAGCGCCTGGTACGGTGGCGGAAATCGGAAAAGATTATCTGCTGGTGCAAACCGGGCAGGGCTGCTTGGAAGTGCTGGAACTGCAGCCTGCCGGCAAAAAAGCCATGCCTGCAAAAGCGTTCTGTAACGGCACTGGTATAGAAGCGGGAATCCAGTTTGGTGAACTGCATGGATAAGGGTAAAAAACGATTATTTATTTTGCTGGGGATGGTCAGTCTGCTGGTGTATGGCGCTGTATTCGGCACCATCTGGTTTGTGATGACCACTGCATCCCCGGCGGTGCGCCATATCGCTGTCACAGCGCTGGTGGCGGTATTTGTGATGCTGATTTTGGCTATGACCATTGGGCTGGCCTGTCTGGTGCTTGGGCTGATGTTTGGCAGCGGCGCACCGTGGATGCAGAAGACAGGCCGCGGGATTATTGAGCTGTTTTACCCCATGGTGCTTCAGGTTGGCAGGTTTTTCGGCATCTCCAAAGAGGAAATTGAAGATTCCTATATCAAAATCAATAATCAGATGACGGTGGCTGCCGGGAATAAATTCCGGCCGGAGGAAGTGCTGGTGCTGGCTCCGCACTGCCTGCAGAACACCACCTGTCCTTATAAAATCACCATTGATGTACATAACTGTCACCGCTGCGGACGATGCAGTATTGACGGTCTGCTGACCATCGCTGAAGATACCGGTGTGAATTTTGTGGTGGCCAGCGGCGGCACCTTTGCCCGTAAATTTGCAAAGGAATATCACCCGAAGGCCATTGTGGCCATCGCCTGTGAACGGGATTTGACCAGCGGCATTAAAGATATGAATGTGCAGCACATTCCGGTGGTGGGTGTGCTGAACGAGCGCCCGAACGGACCGTGCCATAACACCAGCGTGCAGCTGTGCAAAGTGCGGCAGGCAATCGCTTATTTTACAGAAGCGTAAACTTTAGGAGGTTTTTCTATGTTTTTTGGAATTTGGGATCTGTTTTTAATCCCTGCAATCCTTGTTACAATCTATGCGCAGATGAAAGTGGACAGCACATACAAGCGTTATTCCCGCGTGCCTTCCAGCTGCGGTATGACCGGTGCTGATGTGGCCCGCTATATTCTGAACCAGAACGGGCTGTACGATATTCCAATCGAAGTAACGGGCGGCCATCTGAGCGACCATTATGACCCTCGTGCCCGGGTGGTTCGTCTGTCACAGGATGTATATTACGGCTCCTCTCTGGCATCTTTAGGGGTTGCGGCACACGAAGTAGGCCATGCCGTGCAGCATGATACCGGCTATCTGCCGCTGTATATCCGCAACACGGTAATCCCTGTGACACAGTTTGGTTCCACTGCAGCAATCCCGCTGTTTTTACTGGGTCTGTTTATGAGCAGCGAAATGCTGATTACATTAGGGATTGTGCTGTTCAGTGCTATCGTATTTTTCCAGATGGTAACACTGCCGGTGGAATTCAATGCAAGTTCCCGCGCACTGGCAACACTGGGAAGCGAAGGGATTCTGGATGCAGCTGAGCTGAAAGGCACATCAAAAGTGCTGAGAGCGGCGGCATTAACCTATGTGGCAGCTGCACTGACTGCAGTGATGGAACTGCTGCGTCTGGTACTGATGTCTGGTATTCTGGGTGGCAACGATGACTAAACAGAAACCTGGCAGCCGCGAACTGGCTTTGAAAATTTTATACCAGGTGAATGAAGAAGGGGCTTATGCTAATCTGGCTTTAGACAAAGCCCTTTTTCCATGCACATGGCTAGACCCGCGGGACAGAGGGCTGATTACCGAAATCGTGTACGGGTCGGTGAAAAATATGGGCAGGCTGGATTATGTGCTGAACCAGTTTGCCAGTACAAAAGTGAAGAAAATGGATAAGTGGACCCGCAATATTCTGCGTATGGCCTTATATCAGATTTTATATCTGGACAAGGTGCCGGATTCGGCGGCGGTGAACGAAGCCGTAAAGCTGGCAAAACACTACGGCCATGTAGACAAATTTGTCAATGCGGTGCTGCGCAATATTCTGCGCGGTATGGACACGATTCAGTGGCCGGACAAAGAAAAAGACCCGGTGCAGTATCTGATGGTGCAGTACTCGTTCCCGCAGTGGATGGTGGAACGGTTCATCCGTCAGTACAGTGTGGAACAGGCAGAGCAGCTTTGCGCTTACTATAATCAGCCTGCACCGATGTGGATTCGCACCAATACATTAAAAACAACCCGTGCGGCCTTAAAACAGCAGCTTGAGGCCAAGGGGCTTTCGGTTGCCGAGAGCCGCTATACGCCGGAAGGGCTGAAAATCGAGAATGCAGTCAATCTGCATCAGCTGGAAGCGTTTCAGCAGGGGCTCTTTACCGTGCAGGACGAAAGCTCTATGCTGGTGGCTCTGGCAGCAGAACCGGCTCCGGGGCAGCGTGTGCTGGATGTGTGCAGTGCGCCGGGCGGAAAGGCCACCCACATGGCGCAGCTGATGAAAAATCAGGGGACGATTTATGCCTGCGACATTCATCAGCATCGGCTGGACCTCATTGCAGAAAACTGCCGGCGGCTCGGCATCACCAATGTGGAGCTGGTGCAGCAGGATGGCACGAAACTGACAAAACGGTGGCAGGAGCCATTTGATGTGGTGCTGTGCGACGTGCCTTGCTCCGGGCTGGGCGTGTTAGGCCGCAGACCCGATGCCCGCTGGTCCAAGGAATCGGCGGATATTGCAGGGCTTTGCAACATTCAGAAGAAAATTCTGGAACAGGCAGCGCAGCTGGTTGTGCCGGGCGGGACGCTGATTTACAGCACCTGTACTATCGCACCGGAAGAAAATCAGGAGATGGTGGAACAGTTCCTGCAGGACCATCCGGACTATATGCTGGATGAAACCCTGACCGACTGCTGGCTCAACATGAACAAGGGCGAGGCAGGTTATGTGCAGTTCCTGCCTTTTGTGGATGATATGGATGGATTCTTCATCGCACGGATGGTGCGCAGGGAGGAAGCATAATGGATAAACAGGATTTACGCAGTATGACAATGGATGAAATGACAGCGCTGTTAAAAGAGACGGGGCAGCCTGCATTTCGTGCAAAACAGCTTTTCACCTGGGTGCATCAGAAACAGGTGCGGGATATCAATCAGATGCACAATCTGGGAAAACAGCTGCTGGAACAGCTGAATCAGCGCTGTATGATTACCGCCATGCAGCTGGAACGAAAACAGGTATCCAGCGATGGCACCGAAAAATTTTTATTCCAGCTGGCAGACGGCAACTACATTGAATGTGTTCTGATGCGCTATCGCGGCGATATGAGCAAACAGCGCAATACGTTATGCATCTCCAGCCAGGTAGGCTGCGCCATGGGATGTACCTTCTGCGCTACCGGACAGAGCGGCTTTGTGCGCAATCTGACCACCGGCGAAATCCTCAGTCAGGTGTACGAAGTGAACCATCTGCTGCAGGAAGAGGGCGATACCCTGCCTGTAGGCAATGTGGTGTTCATGGGTATGGGGGAACCGCTGCACAACTTGGATAATGTGCTGAAAACCATCCGCCTGCTGAACGATCCGCAGGGTCAGCAGATAGGAATTCGCCGCATGACGTTATCTACCTGCGGTGTGGTGCCGAAAATGCACGAACTGGCTGACAAACAGCTGGATGTGGTGCTGGCAGTATCGCTGCATGCGCCAAACGATGAACAGCGTTCCAGTGTGATGCCGGTAAACAACTCCTGGCCGCTGGCAAAACTGATGGAAGCCTGCCGCTATTATCAGAAACAGACGAAAAACCGCATCTCTTTTGAGTATGCACTGATTGCCGGGTTTAACGACCAGCCGGAACATGTACAGCAGCTGAAACAGCTGCTGAAAGGGCTGGACTGCCACTTGAACATCATTCCGGTTAATCCGGTGGCTAACACAGCAAAATTCAGCCGGCCGGACAAAAAACAGGTCGCTGCATTCGTAAAAGCGCTGCAGCAGGCCGGATTAAAAGCCAGCGTCCGCGAAGAAAAAGGCACCGACATCGACGGCGCCTGCGGTCAGCTGCGCGGTAAAATGCTGAAATAAGATAATGCAAAAAATAATATCCCGAAATACAGAAAGCACAGGTTATCTTTGCTGACGTTCTGCATTAAAACGGAACAATTCTGTAGACTGTCTATATTGAGATGGACGCCTGCGTCCAATCGAAATAGACAATCTGCAGAATTGTCCGGCTTTAGCCAGGGCGGGCAAAGATAACCTGTGCTTTCTGTTTGATGAAAATTCTTGTTATTCGTTATACAGAGAAGGGATGGCTTTGTCTTTTGCCTTTCAAATAAATTTATAAATTATTTTTTGCAAAAAAACACCAAAACCTATAGATTTCAGGGGGGAATATAGTATAATTATCTTGATTTATCATGGGGATTTTAGCTCAAAACGGAATCCCGGATAAAAATCTGCCATAAGGAATGGGGAGGAGACAATGAAGAAGCTGATTCAATTTAAAAACATTGTGAAAGAATTTGATGGACAGCTCGTCTTAAAAGGAATTAATTTAGACATTTACGAAAACGAGTTCGTGACGCTGCTGGGTCCCAGCGGCTGCGGGAAAACAACGTTGCTGCGTATTCTGGGTGGCTTTCTGACGCCGGACAAGGGTCAGGTGATGTTTGACGGTGTGGACATCTGTGAACTGCCGCCGTACAAACGGGAAATCAATACGGTATTCCAGAAGTACGCCCTGTTTCCTCACATGAACGTATATGACAATGTAGCTTTTGGTCTGAAAATTAAAAAAGAACCGAAAGATGTAATAGAACAGAAAGTCAAGCGTATGCTGAAGCTGGTTGGCCTGGAAGATTTCGGCCCGCGCCGTGTCAACGAGATGTCCGGCGGTCAGCAGCAGCGTGTGGCCATTGCCCGCGCGCTGGTAAACGAACCGTCTGTACTGCTTCTGGATGAACCGTTGGGTGCGCTGGATTTGAAGCTGCGCAAAGAAATGCAGCATGAACTGAAAAAAATTCAGCAGGAAGTCGGCATTACCTTCGTGTTTGTTACCCATGACCAGGAAGAAGCACTGACCATGTCTGATAAAATTGTTGTTATGAAAGATGGCACCATTCAGCAGATTGGAAGCCCGACTGACATTTACAACGAACCAGCCAATGAATTTGTAGCCCGTTTTATCGGCGAAAGTAACATCATCGACGGTGTGATGATTCAGGACAGAGAAGTTATGTTTGAAGATAAAAAATTCGCCTGCCTGGATGCCGGCTTTGCACCAAACGAAAAAGTTGACGTGGTCATTCGCCCGGAAGACCTGGATATCGTTCCAAAAGAACAGGGCAAACTGAAAGGCGTGGTAAAATCGGTACTGTTCAAGGGCGTTCATTACGAAACCATTGTGGAAACCCGCTCCGGTACCAGCATTACTGTAACCATGCACGTATCCGAGGACAAACCGGTTGTCAACACCGAGGCCAAAGAAAAAATGAGCGCCAACGATTTTTATCTGGATCTGGAGGATATTGCCGAACTGACAGAGGCTGATATCATTGCCCGTGCCGATGCGCAGGCGTGGGATTCGGAAAACGAAGACTGGATTTCCATCAACAAAGTGGAATACGAAATCGAACCAAAGATTGGCACCTATCCGGTAACCTTCTCTACAAAAGCCGGCACTATGGTATCGGCTCACATGTTTGTGCGTGAGGCAAACCGTATTGCCAGCAAAGAATACGAAGAAGAAATCTATGCTGTGAACTTCTTCAAAAAAGTAGACGAAATCAAAGAAAGTATGGCGCTGGACACCGACCTGAAAACCTGGGCCAATGCATCGGCCTGGAGCCTGGAAGACGGCGTTGCCGTTGAAATCACCGACGTGGTTTACGATTTTGACCCGGAAACCATCGTACCTGGCGACTATAAGGTAACCTTCAAAACAGAAGGGTACGAATATATGATTGATACAACAGATAAACATGAAGTGGGGGAAGAAGTAGGCCTGCTGTTTGGCCCTGAAGATATTCACATCATGTCTCGGAAGGGGAGTTATTAAGCATGAAACAATTCCGTCGTATGGCTTATCCCTATATTGTCTGGAGTGTGATCATGATTATCCTGCCGATGCTGCTGATTGTGATGTATGCATTCACCCAGAAAGGCAACGATGTATTAACCTTCAAAGTTACTCTGGACAACTTTATCCGTTTCTTCAGTGATCCGATTTTTATAGACGTGCTGAAGCGTTCTCTGTGGGTAGCTGTGCTTACCACTGTGCTGTGTCTGCTGCTGGGTTATCCGGTTGCCTATATCATTGCGCAGAGCAGCGGCCGTAAAAAAGTAATGCTGGTGCTGTTAATCACCATTCCGATGTGGATTAATATGCTGGTGCGCACCTATGCATGGGTGGGTATTCTGCAGGACAAAGGGCTGATTAACACCATTTTGGGATTCTTCGGCATCGGGCCAATCAGTTTAATTTATACCGACTTTGCCGTGGTGCTGGGTATGGTGTACAACTTTATTCCGTTTATGATTCTGCAGATTTATACTGCCCTGAGTAAACTGGACAAGAGCTATCTGGAAGCTGCCAGCGACCTGGGCGCAAACAAGATGCAGTCCTTCCTGAACATTACCTTTCCGCTGTCGCTGCCGGGTGTTATCAGCGGTATCACGCTGGTATTCCTGCCTGCGGTATCCAGCTTCTTTATTCCGAAAATGCTGGGCGGCGGCCAGTACGTGCTAATCGGTAACGTAATCGAATCACAGTTCCTGACTTCCGGCAACTGGAATTTCGGTAGTGCCATCTCGCTGATTATGGCAGTTATCATCCTGATTTCCATGTACATTACCAAAAAACTGGACAAAACCGGTTTGAACGAAGGAGGGAAATAACAGATGAAAGAATCCAGAAAGATTTTATCCAAAATTTACATGGTGATGATTATGGCATTCTTTTATCTGCCAATTCTGTACACCGTGGTGTTCTCCTTTAACTCGGGCCGTTCCTTAACTCGATTCGATGGATTTTCTCTGCGCTGGTATGAAAAAATGTTTAGCGATTCCAACATGATGAAGGCCATTTTCTACACCATTATTATCGCGCTGCTGGCCACTGCCATCTCTACCGTGGCGGGCACCATTGCAGCCATCGGGTTATCCAACTGCAAAAAACTGGTGCGCGGCACTATGGAGCAGGTCAACAACCTGCCGCTGACTAACCCGGATATCGTGACTGCTATCGGATTACTGATGTTCTTCAGTATGCTGGGTCTGGAAAAAGGTTTTGTTACTATGCTGCTGGCGCACGTCATGTTCTGTATCCCGTATGTGATGCTGAGCGTGATGCCGAAGCTGCGGTCTTTGGACCCGAATCTGGCCGATGCTGCTCTGGACCTGGGGGCTACCCCTTGGCAGGCATTAACCAAAGTCATTGTGCCGCAGATTATGCCGGGTATTATATCCGGAGCGCTGGTGGCATTCACCATGTCCTTCGATGACTTCATTATCTCGTACTTTGTAACCGGTAATGGCATCAACAATATCTCTATTCTGGTATATACCATGTCTAAGCGCGTGAATCCATCTATCAACGCACTATCCACTTTAATCATTCTGATTATCACACTGGTGCTGGTACTGATGAATGTGATTCCGATGTTCAAAGAGTGGAAAGAGAAAAAAGAAAAGGAAAAGCAGCAGGAAGAAAGCGCTGCAATAAAATAAGCAATGGCTGTTACACGTTCTTTTGCATCATGCAGAGGAACGTGTATTTTTTTTACAGAAAATACATAGAATTGCTTATCCAAAGCAGGGATTATATGTAAAGATATGGAAATATAGTACAGGACATAAACAGTCCAAAATACAGAACAGGAGATGTTGCAACATGCGAGACGTACATGAAATCATTGTAGAAAACTTAAAGGGGAGAATGAAACAGCAGAGGATGTCCAGAAATGACCTGGCAGAAAAGGCAGGCATCAGCTGCCGGCAGCTGAGCAACATACTGGCAAGGCTGGCCAGTCCAAAACTGCATACTTTGCAGAACCTGGCTGCTGCGCTGGACATCACACTGGTAGAGCTGATGACAGACGGCTTTGCAGAAACACAGGTGTAGGGAAAGTTTGTAAATCTGCTGCAGACACATGGAATATGTAAAAAGTATGGTATCAGGCGTTGTAGTGTATCAGAAATAATGGTATAATATGATTGTTAAATTGATTTTTGCAGGAGGTGATAACATGGATGCAGAAACAAAACAGGCATTTGCAGAAGTGATGGCAGAATTAAAAAGTATGAATCAGCACTTAAGCAGTGTGGACAACCGTCTGGACGCAGTAGATGATCGTTTGAATACGATAGACAATCGTCTGGACGCAATGGATAATCGTTTTGATGTGATAGATAATCGTCTGGATCGACTGGAACAGGGGCAGGAACAGCTGGCACAGAATACAGCGACAATTCTGAATGCAATTACGGTTTATTCACAGGTGGAGCAGGCTCATTATGAGGAACTGTCTGGCAAGATTACACAGCTGTCTGAAAAGCAGGAAGCGCTGGAAATAGTGCAGAACCAGCACAGTATTGACATTATGCAGCTTCGGGCGGCACAATAACAGGATACAGCAATGATACACAATCTGATACATACTACTACAATGCAGTAAAGGATATTGTTCAAACAACATATATGAAAACAGATACACGTTTTTCTGCCGAAAAGTGGGGGGATGTGTATTTTTTTGTGCAAAGATTCTGATACAATAGAATATTCTATCAAAATAGTATTGACAAATCTGTTCTATTGGGATAGACTATCAGCGTAAGATTCTATTGCAATAGAAAGCTAAAAAGGAGCGGTACCGCATGAGTCAGAACATAGAAGTAAAATTGTATGATAGTGAACTGAACATTATGGAATATCTGTGGTGCACGGGAGAGGCATCGGCAAAAGAGATTGCCGCCGAGATGGCGCAGACGGTGGGCTGGAGCAAAACCACCACCTATACGGTGCTGAAAAAATGTGTGGATAAGGGTGCCGTGGAGCGGCAGGAGCCGGGCTTTCACTGTCGGCCGCTAATCAGCAGGGAACAGACACAGGAGTATGAAACACGGGAACTGATTAACAAGCTGTACAACGGATCTGCTGATTTGCTGGTGGCTTCACTGCTGGGGCAGCAGAAATTATCTGACGAGGAAATCGGCCGGTTAAAACAGCTGATTCTGCAGATGGACCAGGGGTGAGTGGTATGACAATATTAGAAATGAGCGGTATGGGTGCTGTGCTGATTGCCTTCACACTATTACTGCGCAGAGCCATTGGCCATCGGCTGCCGCCGGGCTGTTATCTGGCACTGTGGGCCATGGCGGGGCTGCGCCTGCTTGTGCCTGCGGCTGTATCGTCACCGTTCAGCGTGTATCGCCTGTTTTCAGAAGCAGCAGATACAGTATCTCCGGTTGATATTGCTGCAGTCCCGATGGCTGTGAACGATGCCGGTGTCTGGATTGATACAAACCTGATGCCGATGACTGGACAGGTTTCGATTAACTGGGTGCTGATTCTCTGGGGCATGGGGGCTGTGTGCTGCTTTGCCTGTATGGTGAGCAGTCACTGGCAGTGCCGGCACTGGTATGCGGCCTCTTTTCCGGTGGAAACCGCCTTTGTGCGTCAGTGGCAGGCCGAGCATCCATTGCACAGAACGTACCAGATTCGGCAGTGCCAGATGGTGCAGAGCCCGTTAACGTACGGGCTGCTGCGGCCTGTAATTCTCCTGCCTGCGAAACGGAATATGACCGATGACGAGCTGCATCTGATTCTGCTTCACGAGTGGAATCATATCTGCCATCTGGATGTATTGTGGCAGTGGATGCTGGTGTTTCTTTGCAGTGTACACTGGTTTAATCCGGCGGTGTGGGTGATGTATTTCTTCTGCCGTCAGGATCTGGAGCTGTTCTGCGACAGCGCCACCACCCAGCAGCTGGCTGAGCCGCAGAGCCGCCAGTATGCATTGCTGCTGATTCAGCAGGCGGCCAGTATGCAGCGCCCTGTTCCATTGTTCAGTCCATCCCGGTTTACCGGCTATCAGCGTATGGAAGAGAGGATACAGACGATTATGAAACCAAAGAAATTCAGCTGGAGAACAGCGGTTGTGACCATATTGCTTCTGGGTATCGGCGGTGCAGTTTTTGCTGCATCGGCGGCAGATGACGTGAACAGTGCCGATGTCGGGATGGATACTGGAAGCGTGAAAGCACTGGTATGGCCGGTGGCATCGGAGGATGCGGAAGTGACCACAGTGTATGGTGTGCGGGAGAATCCTGTCACGGGAGAAGTGCTGAAGAGAGATTATATCTGTATTGGCGGGCAGGAGGCAGAAGGTGTAGCCATTATGGCTGCTGCTGACGGCATCGTCAAGGAGGCAGGGTTTGATGCGCGGCAAGGCCATTATCTGCTGGTTGCGCATGGAGATAATCTGGAGACGCGCTACTGGCACTGTAGAGAACTGCTGGTGGAACCTGGGGATGCGGTATCTGCTTATCAGCAGATTGCCACACTGGGTAAAACCGGCGCTGCCACTGGCCCGTGCCTGAGTTTTGCCGTATATCAGGACGGCGAAGCCTGTGACCCGATGGCGTGGTTTGCGCAGGAGGAAAAACAGGCAGGGAAAGAAACTGACCAGACAGAAGAACCGGAACCTAAGCTGATAAAAACAGAAGAACTGGAGCAAATGGAACTGAAATCAGCAGAAACAGAGCAAACAGAGGAACCGGAAATCAAACTGGTAGAAACAGAAAGCAAATAAAGAATGGTGTGGTCATTGCGTTATGCAGTGGCCCTTTTTTCGTGTCTAACTTTGTCGAATCCGATTAAATTTGTTTATCAATCCGGGAAAATGCGATGGTTGAGCGGTTTCTGCATTTTGCAGGATGAATTTTCCAGTTTTTATGCATCCCAGTGCATATTATGCATCCAGATATTGGTTATTTATCAAAAACATTGGTTAAATGAAGCCGATTATGCATTCTGGTGTATATTTGTCCGTTTGACGGGGGAAGCGGGTTGTGATATAGTCCTCAAAAAATAATACTGCGG
>JAFYPD010000023.1 GCA_017547685.1 Peptococcaceae bacterium | reverse complement strand
TTTTCTGTGGATTATTTTTTAATGCAGGAGCAGTAGATTTTGTTTCTGCTACATATCTGCCTTGTCTAACCAATTGGTTGATTGTTGGCATGCTCTGCACCTCCTTCCTCAAGATTAAAAACATAAGTAAATTTTAAACAACGCTTACGGGCGTATCGCGATGAAGCCCTACAAAAGCTGTGCCCTTCAGAGCACAGCTTTTGTTTATGTGAATGTTAAAATTCTCACGCGAACTTCTGTAGTTTATCACACTTTATACAGCATGTCAATACAAATTACAGAACAAAATCATTATTTTCTTCTTCATTTTTGATTTTGATGCCTCTGTAACGGCTCATACCGGTACCGGCAGGAATCAGTTTACCCAGAATTACGTTTTCTTTCAGGCCCAGCAGCGGATCAACTTTCCCTTTGATTGCAGCATCAGTTAACACACGCGTGGTTTCCTGGAAGGATGCCGCCGACAGGAAGGAGTCTGTTGCCAGAGAAGCTTTGGTAATCCCCAGCAATACCGTTTTCCCGATCGCTTCCTGACCGCCTTCTTCTCTCACGCGATCATTTTCTTTTTCAAAATCAAATACATCAACCTGACCGCCAGGTAACAGATTGGTGTCACCAGCATCCTCCACTTTCACCTTACGCAGCATCTGGCGAACCATTACTTCAATGTGTTTGTCGTTGATGTCTACCCCTTGCAGACGGTATACCTTCTGTACTTCGCGCAGCAGATACATCTGAACGCCCAGAGGTCCTTTCACCCGCAGTAAATCATGCGGGTTAATGGAACCTTCAGTCAGTTCCTGACCAGCTTCTACGATATCACCAGTGTTCACTTTCATGCGGGCACCGTATGGCACTGCATAAACTCTGGCTTCGCCGTCACCTTCGGTGATGGTGATTTCTTTTCTGTTTTTGATATCCTGAACGCTTACTACACCGCCGGCTTCCGCAATGATTGCCTGGCCTTTTGGTTTTCTTGCTTCAAACAGTTCTTCAACACGAGGAAGACCCTGTGTAATATCGTCCCCCGCAACACCACCAGTATGGAAGGTTCGCATGGTTAACTGGGTACCAGGTTCCCCGATGGACTGTGCTGCAATGATACCAACTGCTTCCCCGATATCTACATGACCGCCTGTTGCCAGGTTGCGGCCATAGCACTTACGGCAAATACCATAACGGCTCTTACAGGTCAGCGCACTGCGGATGACTACCTGTTCAATACCGGCTTTCTGAATTTCTGCAGCCAGATCATCTGTGATTTCTTCATTTGCTGCAACCAGAACTTCACCGGTTTCCGGATGAACAACCGGTTCCAGCGCATAACGGCCAGCGATACGTTCTTCCAGCGGCTCAATAATTTCATTGCCGTTTTTAATTGCTTCCACCAGTAAGCCTTTACTGGTACAGCAGTCATCCTCACGAACAATGACTTCCTGTGCAACGTCAACCAGACGTCTGGTCAGATAACCGGAGTCGGCTGTACGCAGCGCGGTGTCAGTTAACCCTTTACGAGCACCGTGGGAGGAAATAAAGTATTCCTGTACATTCAGACCTTCACGGAAGTTCGCTTTGATTGGCAGTTCAATGGTACGACCTGTGGAGTCTGCCATCAGACCACGCATACCAGCCAGCTGACGAATCTGCTGGTTGTTACCGCGGGCCCCGGAAGTAGCCATCATGTTGATGTTGTTGAATTTATCCAGATTCTGCAACAATGCATCTGTAACATCTTTTGTTGCTTTATTCCAGACTTTGATAACCAGATTATAGCGTTCTTCGTCGGTAATTAAACCGCGTCTGTATTTCTGTTCAATTTTTTCTACTTCTTTATCGGAAGCAGCCAGAATATCAGCTTTTTCATCCGGAACGATGATATCACTGAACGCTACAGTGAAACCAGCCTGTGTGGAATATTTATACCCCTGGGATTTGATACCGTCCAGCATATTAGCTGTAGCGGAAGCACCCAGTTTTTTATAACATTTCGCAACAATTTTACCCAGGCCTTTTTTCCCGACAGTTTCGTTGACATAGCCAACTTCTGCCGGAATCACACTGTTAAAGATAACACGGCCAACGGTTGTTTCGAGGCGGCTGCCGTCAGGCTGACGGATCAGAATTTTTGCCTGCAGATGAACTTCTCCTGCATCGTAAGCCAGCAGTGCTTCGTTGTCATCTTTAAAGATTTTGCCTTCACCCAGTGCCCCATCACGGTCGATGGTTAAGTAGTAAGAACCTAAAATCATGTCCTGTGTCGGTGTGGTTACTGGTTTCCCATCTTTCGGGTTCAGGATGTTGTTGGCTGCCAGCATCAGCAGACGAGCTTCCGCCTGTGCTTCCGCAGACAGCGGCACGTGAATCGCCATCTGGTCACCGTCAAAGTCCGCATTGTATGCAGTACATACCAGCGGATGCAGACGCAGCGCACGGCCTTCCACCAGAACCGGTTCAAATGCCTGAATCCCCAGTCTGTGCAGCGTAGGTGCGCGGTTTAACAGTACCGGATGATCTTTGATAACATCTTCCAGCACATCCCATACTTCCGGTTTTAGGCGTTCCACCATACGTTTCGCACTCTTGATATTATGGGCATACCCTTCGTTTACTAATTTTTTCATAACGAACGGTTTGAACAGTTCGATTGCCATTTCCTTCGGCAGACCGCACTGATGCATTTTCAGTTCCGGTCCTACAACAATTACAGAACGGCCAGAGTAGTCTACACGTTTCCCTAACAGGTTCTGACGGAATCGGCCCTGTTTCCCTTTCAGCATATCGCTTAAGGATTTCAGCGGACGGTTGCCAGGCCCTGTAACAGGTCTGCCGCGGCGACCGTTATCGATTAATGCGTCAACAGCTTCCTGCAGCATTCTTTTTTCGTTGCGGACAATAATATCCGGTGCGCCTAAATCCAGCAGGCGTTTCAGACGGTTGTTGCGGTTAATGACTCTGCGATACAGGTCATTCAGGTCGGAAGTCGCAAAACGACCACCGTCCAGCTGAACCATCGGACGAATTTCCGGCGGGATAACCGGCAGCACATCTAAAATCATCCAGCTTGGTTTGTTGTTGGATTTCAGGAACGCTTCCACAACTTCCAGTCTTCTGACAGCTTTGATATTTCTCTGACCTGTTGTGGTACGGATTTCCTCTTTCAACTCTTCATACAGAGCTTCCAGATCCAGATTATCCAGCAGTTCTTTGATTGCTTCCGCACCAATACCGGCACGGAACGCACTGCCGTATTTTTCTTTGTTGTCACGATATTCGCTTTCGGTCAGCAGAGACATTTTTTCCAGCGGTGTATCGCCGCCATCCAGCACGATATAAGATACAAAATAAATGACTTTTTCCAGCTGACGCGGGGAAATGTTTAACAATAACCCCATTCTGCTTGGAATTCCTTTGAAGTACCAGATGTGGGAACATGGGGCAGCCAGTTCAATATGGCCTAACCGCTCTCTTCTTACTTTAGAACGAGTAACTTCCACACCACATCTGTCACATACAACACCTTTATAACGGATCCGTTTATACTTCCCGCAGTTACACTCCCAGTCTTTTGTAGGCCCGAAAATGCGTTCACAGAACAGACCGTCCCGTTCAGGCTTTAAGGTACGGTAATTGATTGTTTCCGGTTTTTTTACTTCCCCGCTGGACCATTCTCTGATCTGTTCTGGAGAAGCCAGACCGATTCTCATTCGGTCAAAGTTATTAACATCTAACAAAGGGCTCGCTCCCTTCCTAAAATCTGTTCCTATTAAAATTCATCATCTAAGATGAAATCACCGACATCTTCCATTTCACTCGTTACATCAAAATCCAAATCCATGTGGATATCGTCATCATCAAGCATATCTTCATCCGGTTCCTGGTCTTCCAGTTCACCGTCTTCTGTTTCAATCAGGAAATCGTTGAATTCCCCAGACTGTTCTGCGCCTTCTTTCGCTTTTTCAGCCGGCAGTTCAATGCCTAATTCTTTTGCTGTTTCTACAATGTCGTCGTCATCTTCACCGATTTCAATTTCTTCATCGTTTTCATTCAGAATCTTAACGTCTAAGCACAGACTCTGCAGTTCTTTGATCAATACTTTGAAGGATTCCGGCACGCCAGGTTCTGGAACATTTTCACCTTTTACAATGGCTTCATATGTTTTTACACGACCAACGATATCGTCAGATTTTACGGTCAGAATTTCCTGCAGGGTGTACGCAGCACCGTAAGCTTCCAGTGCCCAAACTTCCATTTCCCCGAAACGCTGACCACCGAACTGCGCTTTACCGCCCAGCGGCTGCTGGGTTACCAGTGAGTATGGGCCGGTAGAACGGGCATGGATTTTGTCGTCAACCAGATGAGCCAGTTTCAGATAGTACATATAACCAACGGTTACCGGGTTATCAAACGGTAAACCGGTACGACCGTCTCTCACAACAAATTTACCGGTCAGCGGATATTCCATGCTGCTTACATCATTTGCTTTCTGCAGCATATCCAGAATGTCATGTTCCGAAGCGCCATCAAATACAGGTGTTGCCAGGCGAATGCCCAATGCCTTCGCAGCCATACCCAGATGTACTTCCATTACCTGACCGATATTCATACGGGATGGCACGCCCAGCGGGTTCAGTACGATTTCAACCGGTGTGCCGTCTTCCAGGAACGGCATATCGCACTCAGGCAGAACGCGGGAAACTACCCCTTTATTCCCGTGACGGCCAGCCATTTTGTCCCCCTGAGAGATTTTTCTTTTCTGTGCAATGTAGCAGCGCACCACCTGATTTACACCAGGTGCTAAATCATCGCCATTTTCAGCAGAGAAGATTTTTACATCAACAATAATCCCTGCTTCCCCATGCGGTACACGCAGAGAAGTATCTCTAACTTCGCGGGCTTTTTCACCGAAGATAGCACGCAGCAGACGTTCTTCAGCAGTCAGTTCGGTTTCCCCTTTTGGTGTTACTTTACCAACCAGAATATCGCCAGGGCGAACTTCAGCACCCACGCGAATGATACCTCTTTCATCCAGATTTTTCAGAACTTCCTCCCCGACATTCGGAATATCACGGGTGATTTCTTCCGGCCCTAATTTGGTATCACGAGCATCGCATTCGTATTCTTCAATATGAATCGATGTATAGTAGTCTTCTCTTACCAGTTTTTCACTCAGCAGAACCGCATCTTCGTAGTTGTAGCCTTCCCAGTTCATGAACGCAATCAGAACGTTGCGGCCTAACGCCAGTTCACCATGGTCAGTGGATGGACCGTCGGCCAGAATTGCACCGGCTTCTACCACCTGCCCTTTTTTCACCAGCGGCTTCTGGTTAATGCAGCTGCCCTGGTTGGACCGTTCAAATTTTGTCAGTTTGTAACGGTCTTTATTGCCATCAGCCCGTTTGATTACAATTTCACGAGCAGAAACATATTCTACAGTACCGCCGTTTTCTGCAATTACCATAACGCCGGAGTCGTAAGCTGCACGGTACTCCATACCGGTACCTACATACGGTGCATCGGTTCTCAGCAGAGGCACAGCCTGACGCTGCATGTTGGCGCCCATCAGTGCACGGTTCGCGTCATCGTGTTCCAGGAACGGAATCATAGCAGTCGCGATAGATACAACCTGTTTCGGAGATACGTCCATATAGTCAACGTTTTCACTGTCAACCACGATGTTAGCGTGTCCATAACGGGCGTTTACTTTTTTCTCGGCAAAGCGGCCATTTTCATCTAACGGAGAGTTTGCCTGCGCTACAACATATTTATCTTCCACATCGGCTGTCAGATATTCAATCTGCTCTGTTACAATACCGGTTTCTTTATCCACTTTACGATACGGAGATTCGATAAACCCGTATTCGTTGATTTTTGCATAGGTACTCAGAGAGTTAATCAGACCGATGTTCGGACCTTCCGGTGTTTCAATCGGGCACATACGGCCATAATGGGACGGATGTACGTCACGCACTTCGAAGCCTGCACGCTCACGGCTTAAACCACCAGGCCCCAGAGCGGACAGTCTTCTTTTATGAGTCAGTTCACTCAGCGGGTTAATCTGGTCCATAAACTGAGACAGCTGGCTGGAACCGAAAAATTCTTTGATTGCAGCAACAACAGGACGGATATTAATCAGGCCCTGCGGTGTTACGTTTTCAGAATCCTGAATGGTCATTCTTTCCCGAATTACACGTTCCATACGAGTCAAACCGATGCGGAACTGGTTCTGCAGCAATTCGCCCACGCAGCGAATACGACGGTTCCCCAGATGGTCGATATCATCGGAGGTGTATCCTTCTACACCTTTAATCAGGTTCAGCAAATACCGTACAGTTTCAATAATGTCTTCATGGGTAATTACTTTTTTAGTCGGGTCAATATCCAGACCCAGTTTTTTATTCACTTTATAACGTCCAACTTTTGCAAAGTCATACCGTTTTGGATCAAAGAATAAAGAGTTTAATAATGTTCTTGCATTTTCAACAGTTGGCGGGTCACCAGGGCGTAAGCGTTTATAAATTTCAACCAGTGCTTCGCCTTCTGTTTCGGTATGATCCCGTTCCAGTGTCATGCGGATGCGTTCATCGTTATCAAACAGTTCCAGAATCTGTCCATTGCTGGAATAACCTAACGCACGCAGCAGTACAGTGGCAGGCAGTTTTCTGGTACGGTCGATTCGTACAAACAAATTGTCATTGGCATCTGTTTCAAATTCCAGCCATGCACCGCGGTTAGGAATAATGGTAGCACCATACAGTTTTTTTCCGGTCTGATCAATGGTTTCTGCGTAATAAACACCCGGAGAACGTACCAGCTGGCTAACGATAACACGTTCTGCACCATTAATAATGAAAGTACCTTTGGTTGTCATGATCGGGAAATCGCCCATGAAAACTTCCTGTTCTTTCACTTCGCCGGTTTCTTTATTGATTAAACGAACCTTTAAGCGCAGTGGTGCAGCATAGGTAGCGTCACGTTCCTTGCATTCGTCTACATCATATTTTGGTTCACCCAAACTATAATCTACAAACTCAAGGACCAAATTTCCTGTAAAGTCCTGGATTGGAGAAACTTCCGAAAAAGTTTCTTTTAACCCCTCCTCCAGAAATAACTTGTAGGAATTTCGTTGAACTTCAATTAAATTAGGCATAACCATAATCTCTTCGATTTTGGCGAAACTATGCCTTTCTCTTAGTGCATGTGTCGTATTGACCAATGCTCCTCACCCCTTAAAGTTTTTTAATCAACGTTTTTATTCCAAAGAGTAAAACATTTTTCTGCTTAACCTCTGGATAACCCAAGCAAAGCAAGGAAACCCCTTGCTATTGTAAACTATTTTAGACTAGTTTAACCAGGAATAACTATTTTTATTCTTTCGCAAACTCCATCCATTTTATTAGTCATATTCTTATATGCTATCATATTCTATGTAATTTGTAAACCATTTTTTGCAAGTATGAACGAAATTCTTTGATTTTTTCTACAAATCATGCATTCAGATTCCCCAAAAACGATAGAAAAACAAAGAGCATCTATTCTTTGTTTGCACATTGAATAAATGCTCTTACTTATCATAGAAACTTCACACAAAAGTAAAATTATTTTACTTCTACAGTAGCGCCAGCTTCTTCCAGTTTTTTCTTAATTTCTTCAGCTTCAGCTTTTTCTACTTTTTCTTTCACAGCTTTTGGAGCGCCGTCAACTACTTCTTTTGCTTCTTTCAGACCTAAGCCGGTAACTTCACGTACTACTTTGATAACAGCGATTTTGTTAGCGCCAGCAGAAGCCAGAATTACATCGAATTCTGTCTGTTCTTCTTCAGCGGCAGCTGGAGCAGCACCAGCAGCAGCTACAGCTACAGGAGCAGCTGCGCTTACGCCGAATTCTTCTTCGAAAGCTTTTACTAATTCGGATAATTCGATAACAGATAATTCTTTTACTGTATCAATGATTGTTTGAATTTTAGACATTGTAATCTCTCCTATTATAATTTTATTGTTTTCATGAAACTAAGCGCAAATCATTACGCAGTTTCTTTGGATTTGCGTACTTCTTCCAGCACGTATGCCAGTCTCTGGATCGGAGCCTGGAAGCAGGAAGCAACCTGAGCCAGCAATACTTCTTTTGGCGGCAGTTCGCCCAGAGCGATAACGCCAGCCTGATCCAGATATTTGCCTTCCAGCAGACCGCCTTTGATTTCCAGGATTTTATTTTCCTTGGAGAATTTAGCGATAATCTGTGCTGGAGCAATCAGATCTTCACCGCCGAACGCGATAGCTGTTACACCTTTAAAGGTCTGTACCAGTTCATTAGCGCCAGCTTCTTTTGCAGCAATTGTTAACAGTGTGTTTTTTACTACACGGTAATCAACACCTGCTTCTCTCAGCTGTTTTCTTAATTTTGTAGCCTGAGCTACGGTTAAACCACGATAGTCAACAACAACGATTGTTTTGGAAGAGTTGAATTTTTCCACTAATTCAGCTACAACGGCTTTTTTGCCTTCTAAACTACCCATTTCAGCACCTCCTAACGAGTGTATTATAAGTAATACAGAACTGAAATTACTGACCGACCATATAAAAAGCCTTTGCGTAGAAACACAAAGGCAGAAATTGCATAGCAACAATGGCCTCGGCAGGAAATTAAGTCGTAATGACACCTGCTGTCTACAGCGAAAATCTATTCAGTTAAGCATTCATATTATATCTGTTTGATTCTTACTTGTCAATAAAACTATTGCAGTTTTAAAGGATTGATTTTTACACCAGGGCCCATTGTTGTAGAAACAGTTACGCTCTTAATGTACTGACCTTTAGAGCTAGCCGGTTTTGCTTTAATCAAAACGTCAACCAGAGTTTTGAAGTTTTCTTCCAGTTTAGCCTGTTCAAAGCTAGCTTTCCCGATTGGAGCATGAATAATACCGGTTTTGTCAACACGATATTCGATTTTACCAGCTTTTACTTCATTAACAGCTTTTGTAACATCCATTGTTACAGTACCTGTTTTCGGGTTTGGCATTAAGCCTTTTGGCCCTAACAGACGACCGATTTTACCAACAACGCCCATCATATCTGGAGTTGCTACAGCAACGTCGAAACCGAACCAGCCACCCTGAATTTTTGCAACTAGGTCTTCAGCGCCAACGAAATCTGCACCGGCAGCTTCCGCTTCTTTCGCTTTTTCACCTTTTGCAAATACTAATACAGTCTGGCTTTTACCAGTACCGTTTGGCAGTACAACTGCGCCACGAATCATCTGGTCGGACTGTCTTGGGTCAACACCCAGTCTAAATGCAACTTCCACTGTTTCATCAAATTTCGCAGTAGCAGTTTTTTTAGCCAGTTCGATAGCTTCGCTTACTTCATACAGATTCGCTTTGTCTACCAGTTTGCTGGCTTCAACATATTTTTTACCATGTTTTGGCATAATAAACGTTCCTCCTAAGTGGTTCTGCGGAATACTCCTCCCACATCATTAGCAGTAGAAATTAGCCTTCTACGATTTCAATACCCATGCTTCTAGCAGTACCTTCAATCATGCTGATTGCAGCTTCAATGCTAGCAGCATTTAAGTCTTCCATTTTTTCTTCAGCGATTGCTCTTACTTTAGAAGCTGGAACTTTACCAACTTTCTTACGGTTTGGTTCGCCGGAAGCTCTTTCAATACCAGCAGCTTTTTTCAGTAATACTGCAGCTGGCGGAGTTTTGGTGATGAAGCTGAAAGAACGGTCAGCGTAAACTGTAATTTCAACAGGAATGATTAAACCTGCCTGATTTTTTGTTCTTTCATTGAATTCTTTACAGAACCCCATAATATTAACACCATGCTGACCTAATGCAGGACCAACTGGTGGTGCAGGATTCGCTTTCCCTGCAGGCACCTGCAGTTTTACAAAACCAACGACTTTTTTTGCCATTATTGGTGCACCTCCTTAAACAGAATGTGGTATAACGGGGGTTTCCCTCCCACTAAAACTAGATATGAAATTCATATCTAAACTTTGAAAACCTGGTCATAGTCCAGATCGATAGGGGTTTCGCGGCCACCGAACAGGGACAGCATCACAGTAACTTTGCCTTTTTCCATATCCAGCGCGCTAACTCGTCCTACCATACCGCGGAACGACTGATCTATAATTTCAACATTGTCGCCTACTTCATAATCAGTTTCCCGTCTTGCATCTTCCAGCCCCTGCTGACGCAGCAGTGCTTTGACTTCTGCTTCATGCAGCGGAACCGGTTTTGTCCCGGCTCCAACGAAACCTGTTACCCCTGTTGTATTGCGTACAACATACCAGGAATCATCAGTCATAATCATTTCCACCAGAACGTATCCCGGAAAAACTTTGCGTTTGTTTACTTTCACTTTATCGTTTTTCTTTTCTTCAACGTCTTCTGTTGGAACCATAATGCGGAAGATGTATTCTTCCATATTCATGGATTCAATTCTTTTTTCCAAGTTGGTTTTTACTTTATTCTCGTAACCTGAATAGGTATGAACAGCATACCATCTTTTTTCTTCCATGAAATCAGGCCCCTAACTTAAATTAATAAACCAAAAACATTACCTACAATTGCATCTACAACCCAGATCAGAGCAGAGATAATTACAACTGTTGCCAGTACAACATTGGTGTATGTGAACAGTTCTTTTTTGGTAGGCCAGTGCACCTTTTTTAATTCATTCAGAGAGGCTTTACTGGATTTTTTGGCCCTTGCAAAGAAACCAACTTTCTTTTCAGGTTGTTTTTCACTCATTCGGCATTCATCCTACCTTACTTAGTTTCTTTGTGCACAGTGTGAGTTTTACAAAATGGGCAGTATTTTTTTAACTCAATTCTATCTGGATTATTTTTTTTGTTTTTTACAGTGCTGTAGTTACGTCTTTTGCATTCTGTACAAGCCAGTGTAATTCCAACGCGCATTCAAAACACCTCCCAAAAGAAATTCTATAAAAAAGGTCATGTTTGTACCTATTTTTCACGCCTATCTAGTTTAGCATAACCGTGTGCTCCTGTCAATAACAAAATGAAATTGACCACAAATAATATTTGTAGGTTTTTCAGAATCCCCAAAAATATTCTCTGTGGTTCCTCATTTGCGAATTTTGATATAATTTAAATAAGCGTTATATATAATACTATACCTTTTCAGAAATTTTAGCAAGGAGAATTCTATGCATCTGGACCAACTTCTTCTGGTATTGGATCTGGCGCAGACGCATTCCTTCAATCAGACTGCCGAACGTCATTATACCACGCAGCAAAACGTTTCCTACAGCATCAAACAGCTGGAAAATGAATTGAATATCAAAATTTTCAACCGTTCCAAGACTGGTGTCTCCTTCACAAAAGAGGGACAGTATGTGTTGGAGTGTGCCCGGCAGATGTACGCCTCCTGGCAGGAGCTTCAGCAGAATCTGGGGCAGAATCCGGATAAAACCGCACCGCCGGAAAAAGTGACCCTGTACATTTCTTCTGTGCTGCTTACTGACAGTATGCCGGCAATTATTAAAGCTTTCGGTCAGTCCTGCCCGCAAATCAAACTGTTCATTAAAGAAGTATCCAACGACGTCATTCTTCAAGCACTCCTGAATGGCTCCTGCGATGTTGCCATGTGGTCAGTCAATCACGGGTATCTGGAAAAAAACATCACACCAGATCAGGCCGCCCAGCTTTCGCTAAATGTAGTCATGCACGATAAATCCGTTGCTGTGGTATCGACCAGTTCACAGCTTGCTGCAAAAGAACTGCTAACCATCAGCGATACCTCGCACGCCAGCAAAACAGTCTTCGGCGTGTTCCCCATCGATTACTTCGGCAAAGATGTGAGTTCCTATGTGCTATACCACGATAACAATCTGGCCATTCATCAGCAGTTGACATCGGAAGGCAGCACCATCTGCTTTACTTCCGAGATTATGTATCAGAAGTTTTTCCCGAAAGAACAGTTTCTGGCACTGCCTTTTGAATACCCGACCCTGCCTTACTATCACATGCTGCTGCGCAGAAAAGATGCGCAGCATGCCGTTTACGATGTGCTGGACCAGATTATCACCAGAGAGCTGACAAAACACTAAACCGCAAAACTCAAATGGAATTATCAGAAGCACCTCAAAAAACAGATAACGCCGGAACGGATTCCTCCGTCCGGCGTTTTATTTTCCCCTCTCCGTCACGTTTGGTGATATCTCCCCCTACGGGAGATCTGCCGAGCAGCGCGAGGCTGAGAGGGATTATTCAGAAATAATATTCCACCGGCGGCCCCAGTAACGCAGTCCTTCCACCGCTGCCGCCGAACACTGCTCCTCCGCTCTGGCTAGGCAACGGTTCCACAAATCCTGCGGGATTGCACTCGGCAGACTCTGCAACGCCAAAATCCGGTCCAGATAGGTGTTATCCATCAAGTCACGCAAATCAGCCTCAAACTTTTTTCGTACGTTCGGCAATTCATTGCTTCTATTATACCAGTAGGTTTTCTGATAAATCGGCGTATGCAGAATCCCCTGCTCATCCATCTCTTTTACGCGATGATACACCGACTTTTCATTGGCATTGCACACAAATTCATACCGCTGTGTTACGGGGTTCTGGTACGCCGCCCCGTAAAACGTGCGTTCAAAATTATCATGCACGTGCATTTTTCGCATCATCTGTTTTCTGGTCAGCTTAATCCACTTTTGCAATTGCTGATAGCGCCAGTCCGGTAAATGTTTCGTCATATAGGCGTAATCCGCAGCCCCGGCAAACAGATGCAGTTCTTCTTCATTAAAATATCCGTCCAGTTCTTCCTGCCACTCTAACAGCAGGGCTTCTGCCTGGTCATCTCCCGGAGCCTGCTGCAATGCAAGCAGGCAGTCAAAATATACATCGCTGAACGCCTCTTTCAGCTGTCGGGCTAACTGTAATTTAAAATACAAGAACAGATCTTCCTGTGTTTCTTCTTTTATGATGGCTCTTGTTGTCCATTGCTGCACAGGAGTCATACTGCACTGTTCCAGCAAATGTTCCTCATAGGCCCGCTGAATCAGCAGCGCATCATCGCTCATGCTGTACATCCGTTTTCCATTTTTCCGCTTCCACGAATATCCGTATACCGTGCACTCCTGCTCAAAGCAGTTCATCTCAGCCAGCTTTTGTACCATCTGTGCACTGCTGACATCACGCAATGATGTTGTCATCTTCGCGGCCTCCCTTCTCTCTATGATTTAAAAGACAGATGATAATAACCATCTTTCATGCGGTCAATTTTCACAGGTTTCTGTAGAAAACCGCTGATGACTTCAGAGTTGATAACATCCTCTACCCCGCCGCTTCTGTAAACCTGGCCATGCCGCATCAGCAGACAGTGATCAAACAAATCCGGCGAGATTTCCTCAAAATGATGGGTGACATACAGCATGGTATGCCGCCGCTCATCGGCAATTCCTTTTACAAACCGTTTCATTTTGTGTTTCATCACCACATCCAGCCCTGTCATCGGCTCGTCCAGCACCATCACTTCCGGCTGAGCCAGCAGCGCACGCAGAATTAAAATATTCTGCCGTTCCCCTTTCGACAGCCAGCTGTAGGAGGCATCCAGGCGGTCCTGCAGGCCAACCCGCTCCAGCAGCCGTTTCAGTTTGCGCACATGTGCCGATGTAATGCAGGTTTCCTCCAGCCCCAGTGTACCGCTCAAACCGGCCAGCGCTAAATCCATCACCGATTCATTCTGATAAATACGGTCAAAATAAGAATTGCTGATAAACCCCATCTTTCTGCGGATTTCCAGAATATCCTGTTTGCGATAATCCACACCGCGCCAGGTAAGCTCCCCGTGGGTGTAATCCTGATAGCCGGACAGCATGCTCAGCAGGGTTGTTTTACCGCTGCCGTTCATCCCCAGAATAATCCACCGGCTTTTTTCTTCAATTTCCCAGTTCACATTTTTTAATAAAAAGCGGTCCCCCGACTGGCACCCTAATCCTCTTGCTGTAATGATTGCATCCATTGGTCAGCCTCCTCCAGCAACTGCTCCAGGCGGTCTTCCTCTACCGTGGTACATTGTTCCATGGCGTACTCATTGATATGTACCGGAACCGCCATCCCGGTTTCATTGGTAAGCCCCAGATAACGTAATTGCCAGCTGGTAATATTGCACACCTTCGCCACATTCATCTGCAGACGCTGTTCATTATCCTCCATATCCGGGAAATGATTAAACTGATTGGCTTCCACAAAGGCTTTTGCACTGGCATAGGCTTCTTTTTCCACACCATATTCTATTTTCTGGCACTGGTCACAATACAATTCAATTCTGGCCATCGCCTGGGTATGAAATACAATCTGACGCACATGCAGTTCGCTTCCGCAATACCGGCAGCAGCAATATTTTGCCCGCTGCTTCAAACGCTCAACGCGCAGCGATTTTTCATTTGCCATATCACAACACTCCTTTTTCTAATTATTTTCCAATACTTCCTGCGTTCCAAAAGAAACAAAACAGGAAGTACGGCCATTATCTCATAATAATCACCATACTTCCCCTCTTGTCAATCATTTAATCAATACATCGCGAAAAAATTTTTAATCTTACAAATAATCCGTTATTCCAATTATACTTTGAATACAAACTGAGCCACTGGCCAGCCAATTACAATACCGCAGATAAACAGGAATGGAATTATTTTTATAGCGAATTTTGTCATTACACCAGCATCCGCCATCTCCTGTGTCATAGCAACAGCCGTTACCGGAGATGCTGCTGGTGTAGCGATAGCAAACTGAGACATGAAGAACAGCAATGCTACCATGCCTGTTGGCGGCATACCAATCATAGAACCAAAGTTAACCAGGAACGGCATTAACAGAATGCAAACAATCATGTTGTTTGCAACGTTGGTCAGTACTACACCGATTGCCAGAGCAACTACCAGGAATACAATTGGCGGCAGGCCCATAAATGGTGTAATCAGTTTGGCCATAGCTGCAGAAATCCCGGCATCAGCACCCATCATATACTGAGAGCATACCATGATATAACCAACCATTGTAATCTGACCCCAGTGGCACATGTGGAACGATTTTTCCAGATCGATTAACGGAGTACCGTCTGATTTTTTCATCAGAGCAACAATACAAGCACCGATTAAGGTAATACCAATCAGACCGAATTTTTCTAGGAAGTGTTTAATTGGTTCCGGTGCCAAGGACATTGCCAGCATCAAGATGATAAAAATTACAAATACGGTTAAACCAATCTTCTGTTCACGGGTAGCTTTTGGAGCGCCGCCTCCTGTTTTAAAGTTGGCGATTTTGGATACATCAATGCGGAACACAAATTTCATTAGAGCGATGTAAACGGTAGACATCGCAACACCAACGATTACCATGTAAACCAGATATGGAACCATATCGATTGGATTGTTTGGGAACATTGCACCATAAGCCATTACCAGTGTCAGACCGGTAGAGATGAACGGGAATAGAATCTGACCCATCATCAGGCAGTATGCAATACCCAAATACATAGCAACAATCAGTGGATCGTTTTTCTGTAAGCCAACCTGTTTAAAGATAGAGTTCGCAAATGCACAGAAAATTACGCACATGATGATTGGATTGTGACAGCCCATGAACCATGCAAATACCAGAATGAACCACAGAGTAAACCATGCTTTTCCATTCATAAATTTGTTGTTCAGGATTACCTGTACCAGCCAGTTGAACGCGCCTGTCTGCATAGCAACGCCCAGAACGCCCATGCACAGAACCAGAGCAACCACTGCCATATTACCAAAAGAAGCAGCCAGCATCTGGTTCATACCAATGCTTAAACCAACACCAGCCAGGGCCATTAAACTTGGCCACAGCATATCGATTGTCATCCAGCCATAGATTGCGCCGATAAAGGTACCCAGAATCCCCATACCATAAGGTGTGATACCAGCAAAGCCAGGAATAAATCGGAATCCTAAACAGAACGCTGCTACGATTAAATAATGAATAATATTAACTTTTTTCTGTTCCATAGTAAATTCCCCCATTTCTTTTAGAACAGTTGTTTGATACAAATTCCCCTTACTTCTCTCTTATAAAGGAGCCTTATTACATTTCACATTCAATAAAACAACCAGATGAAATAAATACAAGAACCATCAAGTGAAATAAAAAACTATCATTTTAAATAAAGCCGTCGTTTCACTTACAGGAATATTTCATAGTTTCGCACGCATTGATATGATTCGTAATACTTGCACTGTCTGACGGCAAATGCCGTTCAGAACTCAAATACCCTAATACTATACTGTCTCACCATTCTGTAAAAATAATTGTTGCAAAAAATTATCTTATACATTTTTGATGAAAAATACAGGCTGCTGTATGACAGCTTCCTGTCATACAGTAGCCATATGAAAGCTTTAAAAATTAGTCTTCGATAATCTGATAGATTGGAGCACCTTCGCACTGTGCCGGCATTCTCATGCCCATAATCGAAGCAATGGTTGGAGCAACGTCTACCTGACGAATCATACGGTCAGTGTAAACACCTTTTTTGATACCAGGGCCTGCAGCCAGGAAGATAGGACCAGCGGAGGTATCGCATTCACCCAGAGCAGTTGCCATGCTGTCATCGTGGTCATGTTCATACCCTTCTGCCATGCAGTAGATGATGTCGCCGCTGTCAGGGCCGCCCAGACCTAAAGCGATAGCATCTTTGTTACGCAGAGCCCATGCAATGATACGTTTGCCGGTTTCTTTGTCTTTGATGTTGTACAGGTCGGTAATCAGCTGTTCTTCAAATTCGTATTTATCTGCCGGATCAATCAGACCGTCGATAATGATTTCATTACCGTCAGCATCTTTCACGGTATGCTGGTCTCTGCCTTTCAGGTTTACGTAGATGTGCATTTCACGGTTTGCAACAGCTGTTGTTTTGGTCCAGTCCATACGGCGTTTTTTCTTGCCGGTTTCCGGATTCACTTCGCGAACGGTGTAGCCCAGATCTTCCATAATCTGAATGTTGCAACCGGTGTCGCCCAGGCCGCGCAGACCATGTTTTGGACAAACCTGTGCGTGGTCGGATACTACCATCAGGGTCCAGCCTTCATCCAGGAAGTGAACGAATTTACCCAGGTAACGGTCGGTCTGTCTGTAGATTTCCTGCATGATGAATTCATACTGTTCTGCAGTGGTGTTTTCGGTACCTTTTGCCAGGTCACGGATAAACATGTGTTTCTGCAGGTCTGGTGCATGGAAGTGAGAGAATACCACTTCGTAGCCGTTGTTTTCCATCAGGTAGTTCAGAGAATCTGCCTGGAAGTCAGCAACGTGTTCCCAGCACTGATGCATGCAGTCGTAAATCAGTTCGAAGTCACCAAAGCCCAGTGTGGAGCATGGGGACGGGTAGCCTACGTTGTCTACGATTTCCTGATACAGTGCTCTTGGATGCCACATCATATCAGCGGAAATGTTCATGGAAGCGGATACCCACATTTTTACTCTGGAACCGTCTTCTGCGATTTCCAGTACACGCATGTCGCGGGTAGCTTTGATCATATCGTCGCCTTTCATACAGTCATCAACGATATCACGAACATATTCGCGGTTTTTCATGGTAACCATTGGTTCAGCCTGTTTTTTGTTTTTGTAGATAGCGATGTGGTCGTATTTGCCGTCTTCGCCTTTTAAAACTAATGCTGGACGACGAATCAGACCGCCGGATAACAGCACTACAAATTCTTTTGCATCCGCTGGAACATCTGCAGCCCATTTTTCAGCTGGTTTGATGGAAGAGAATGCGATATCGGCCGGGATAGCATTGGAACCGCCCTGACCGTCTTTGTTAGGATTTACAATGTATAAACGGAAGCCATCTTCCATTTTACGCTGCATCAGGCTTGCCATACCGCCGGATTTCTGTTTTGGTTTGTCATCGCCTAAGCCTGTAACTACGCAAGGAACTTTTGCGTCGGTCATAGCGCCGGAGCGATATTCGATGGTATCGTTTTTGTCACTTGCCATTACGATGAATTCACCGTCTACCTGAGCGGAACTCATGTTAACGCCGCCTGGAGAGGTACCGTCTACTACATGCAGGTTTTCGCTGTCAGAGGATGGTGGCCATGCGGAACCCGGCCAGTGCCATACTAATGTTTTTTTGCCGGCTTCAGCTGTTACATTCCACATCTGTTCTGCATGACATTTTGTGGAGTCAAAGTTCAGGTTTACCATATCCAGGTCGCCGCCCTGTCTGTAGAAAGCGGTAATCCCGTGGGTGGATGGGTAAGCACCTGTTGCAAGTGTGGTCCACTGTGGTGGTGTTACAGTTGGCAGAGCGCCCAGTAATACCAGGTCTTCTCTGGCAGCCCCAGCTTCCAGAATTTTTTTGGTGTTAGGCATAATGCCCATGTCAATATATTTTCTTGTCAGACGTGGGTCCATTGCGTCAACACCCAGCACAGCTACTTTCGTTGCTTTTGCCATTGTGAATCTTCCTCCTCATCAATATACGTAATACTTTACACAAATGTTGCTGATATAGAACTCAGCAGCTATATTTATCCTATGTCTATATTGTACTTGTATCATGTATCTTTGAGAATCAGTTTTATTTTGTTTGAAATTTTGACGGATACAAGATTTTTTTGTTTGTTAAATACACCCCTGCGTTCCAGGTATCAAAGGGAAATAAGGCGCAGCACTGTTTCAGAGTGCGAAACTGGAAGCCGCCCTGTTAACTCGTTAATTATAGAGCGTAATAAACGACATGAAAGAGCAGAATGAAAAAGCAGAGTATATTTCCCAAAATTCCTTCTATGGAGGGATCAGGAAAATTATACTCTGCTTTTTTATATTCACTTTATTATATCCGGTTCTTTTCGAGGCTGAACTTCATACGCTTACATGCGCTGTGCTAAAAATTCCCGTTCCGCAGCGATGGCGGCTGTGGTCTGTTCTACGCTAGGGCCGCCCACGGTGTTGCGGGTTGCCATGCAGGTGTAAACAGCGATTGCTTCATAGATATCTTCTTCAATCAATTCGTTGTGGGCTTTGTATTCGTCCAGCGTCACTTCGTCCAGGCTGATGCCGCGGTCTAAGCATTCGGCTACCAGTTTGCCCACGATGGCATGGGCGTCACGGAACGGAATACCTTTGCGTACCAGATAATCGGCCAGGTCGGTTGCATTGGTGAAACCGCCTTTTGCCGCCTGCAGCATGTTTTCTTTGCGAACAGTCATGGTGCGCAGCATCGGAGTTAATACCAGCAGGCATTTCTGCCAGGTTTCCACGGTATCAAATAATGGTTCTTTGTCTTCCTGCATATCTTTGTTGTAAGCCAGCGGTAAACCTTTCATGGTGGTCAGCAGGCCCATTAAATGGCCGTATACACGGCCGGTTTTGCCGCGCATCAGCTCTGCCACGTCAGGATTTTTCTTCTGCGGCATAATGCTGCTGCCGGTGCTGTAGGCATCGTCTAAATCAATAAAGTGGAATTCCTGGCTGGACCAGATGATAATTTCCTCGCACATGCGGCTCAGATGCATAGAACAGATGGATGCAGCCGCCATATATTCCAGAATAAAGTCGCGGTCACTCACGCCATCCATGGAGTTCAGGCAGACCGAATCAAACCCCAGTTCTTCTGCTACCTGATAACGGTTCAGCGGGAAGGTGGTGCCAGCCAGCGCACCGGAGCCCAGCGGCATGACATTCATGCGCACACGGCAGTCTTCCAGACGGGTGATATCCCGTTTGAACATTTCTGCATAAGCCAGCATGTGGTGCGCAAAGCTTACCGGCTGGGCACGCTGTAAATGGGTGTAGCCAGGCAGAATGGTTTCTTTGTGTTCTTCTGCAATGTCCACCACGGTTTTCATCAGTTCCACCAGTAAATGATGGGTATTTTCGATTTCATGGCGCAGATACATGCGCACATCCACTGCCACCTGGTCGTTTCTGCTGCGGCCAGTGTGCAGTTTTTTGCCTACTGCACCGATTTTGTTTGTCAGCAGCACTTCCACATTCATATGGATATCTTCTGCAGCCGGGTCAAAGGTTACCTGCCCCGCTTCGATTTCCGCCATAATTTCATCCAGGCCCTGGATAATCTGCTGTGCCTCTTCTTTTGTCAGCACACCGATATCCCCCAGCATGCGGGCATGGGCCTTGCTGCCGGTGATATCCCATTTGTATAATTTCTGGTCAAACGAAATGGAAGAATGAAAATCCTCCACTAACTTGTCGGTATCTTTGCTGAACCGACCACCCCATAATTTTGCCATTGTTCTTCCTCCTGAATACTCTATTAATCATGTTTTCATTGTTATGTTAGTTGTGTTGAAGATGTTGAACATGTCGGACATTTTATAATCTTATCCTGTTATTTTTTCTGTTTTTTCAGAGTTTTCCCAAAAAGTACAACAAGTCCAGCACAGCCCCATTGGTTGACACAAAAAGTTCAACACAAAGTCCAGCATAGTTCAGCACAGTATAGCATAGCGCGGCCCTCTTTGCAATTATACCGCTTCTTCCATACGGTCTGCCGCTTCCATAGCCTCTTCCTCTGCAGCAAAGGTTTCCATCAATAGTAGAATGCTGTAATCATTATCCCCATGCACACCATCCCGTCCTATCATGGAATTCCTCCTGTCCGGTCAGTATATCGTCTATCCAGCAGGCGGATGCAGGCATCCGCCCCTGCATTACACAAGGTGAGAAAAATCAAAAGCAACACAGTTATGTGAAAAAAGATTCGTCGTTTACGCAACAATCTTTTTGGCTGCTTCTTGCAATGCGGCTACTTTTTCTTCCGCAGCTTTCATGGTTTCCCCCTTTACCGAGTAATAAAATTTAATTTTCGGCTCAGTGCCGGACGGGCGCACCGCCATCCAGCCGCCGTCGGCGAAGAAATATTTTAATACGTTTGCCTTTGGCAGCCCGTCGATGCCGTTGGCATAGTCTTTTACTTCAGCAACGGCCAGGCCGCCGATTTCAGAAGCCTGCTCGGCACGCAGTTCTGTCATGATATCGGCGATTCGTTCCTGTCCGTCAGCACCCGGCAGGGTGAAGGAATCCACCACATCTTTATAATAGCCGTACTGCTGATACAATTCTTCCAGCCGCTGTAATAGGGTTTTGCCCTGTGCTTTCTGATACGCTGCCATCTCGCAAATCAGCATGGATGCCGCCACAGCATCTTTATCTTTGGCATGGCTGCCCACCAGATACCCATAGCTCTCCTCGTAGCCCATCACAAAGGTATGGTCGTGATTCTGCTCAAAGCCGATCATTTTTTCGCCGATATATTTAAAACCGGTCAGCACGTTCATCACTTCTGCGCCGTACGCACTGGCAATATCGGCACCCAGTTCCGATGTCACGATGGTTTTGATGACAACGGATTTATCATCCAGAATTTTGTGGCTCAGTACATAATCCGCCAGCAGGGCCCCGGTCTGGTTGCCGGTCAGCAGTACAAACTGGTCACCGTCTCTCACGGCAATGCCCACACGGTCACAGTCCGGGTCGGTTCCTAACACCAGGTCTGCATTGATTTCCTGCGCGCAGGCGATAGCCAGCTGCAGCGCCTCTTTGTCCTCCGGATTTGGAGAATGCACGGTGCTGAACCGGGCATCTGGTTCTTTCTGGCTTTCCAGCACGTGAACCTGTGTAAAGCCGTCTTTATCCAGCACGGATGTCACAGAGCCGAGGCCTGTACCGTGCAGCGGTGTATAAACAATCTTCAGATTTTCTTTTGCCGCAGAATCCTGTAACAGTGCCTGTTCCAGAACAGCTTTCTGGAATACCTGATGATAGGCATTTCCGATTTCATGATATAAATCTCTGCTGCGTGCAGTTTCTTCCGACATCAGCACCGGCAGTGCCGCCAGCTCCTGGTAAATATCGATTTTCTCTAAAATAGCCTCTGCCATTTCCCCGGTAATCTGGCAGCCGTGTTCATTATACACTTTGTAGCCGTTGTACTCTTTTGGATTATGACTGGCTGTGATAACAATCCCGGCTATCGATTGACGATACTTCACCGCAAATGATAATTCCGGCGTTGGCGCCAGTCGGTCAAACACATAAGTGCGAATCCCCAGAGAATTCAGCGTCAAGGCAGCTTCCTGGGCAAACAGCTCTGAGTTGGCCCTGTTATCGTAGGCAATCACCACGCCGCGCTGCATGGCCTCCTTGCCGTGGGTGGTCAGCAGATATAACCCCAGACCAGCCGTTGCCCGCTGAACAGTATAAACATTCATCCGGTTGGTGCCTGCCCCCATCAGGCCGCGCAGCCCCGCGGTGCCAAACGTCAAATCCTGACAGAACCGTTCCCGGATTTCCGTTTCATTGTCTTTTATTTCTTCCAGTTCTGCCCGCAGATCCGGCTCCAGCGCTTCATAATCCAGCCACTGCCGGTAGCGGATACGATATTCCATATTACTCATATAGTTCCTCCTGTCTAATAAGCATTTTTATTTACAAACCCCTTAAACACCGTCAAAAAGATAATTCTCAAATCGAATGCAAAGGTCCAGTTTTCAATATAGTACAAATCGTGTGCAATCCGGTCTTCGATAGAGGTATCCCCGCGCAGGCCGTTCACCTGTGCCCAGCCGGTAATACCCGGCCGCACCTGATGTTTGATCATATAGCGCGGCACTTCCTCCCGGAATTTTTCTACAAAGAATGGACGTTCCGGCCGCGGCCCCACCACCGACATATCGCCTTTCAGCACATTGAAAAACTGCGGCAGCTCATCGATGCTGGTTTTGCGCATAAAAGCGCCCCATTTCGTCTTGCGGGGGTCATCTTTGGTGGTCCACTGTTCCCGTTCTTCCTCATCGGTCTGCACATGCATAGAGCGAAACTTATACATCATAAAATGTTTCCGGTTCAGCCCCACCCGTTCCTGATGAAACATCACAGGGCCGGGAGAAGTCAGCTTAATCATGATAACCGACAGCAGCATCAGCGGCGAGGTAATCAGAATGGCAGCCAGCGCAAATACAATATCAAAGGCGCGCTTCAGGCCGCTCTTGAACCAGTTATCCAGCGGCACCCGGCGGGTATCAATCACACTCAGCCCGTCCAGGTCATCCATGTAGGGCTGTGTCGGCACATATTTATAATAATACGGAATGATGCTGCTCTTCACACCTGCTTTTTCGCACTGTGCCAGAATATAGCCCAAATCTTCCGCATCTTCTGACGTAAGCGCAATAATCACCAGGTCAAAATACTGATTGAGCAGCACAGCAACCAGTTTATCAATCCCTCCCAGCACAGGATACCCCCGATATTGTTTTGCCGGCACAATCCAGTTGTCCAGAATCCCGTCAATCTGATACCCCCAGTGTTTATTTCTTTCTACGCGGTTAATGAAATCATCACTGATTTCATTGGCACCAATGATCAGACAATGGCGCAGATTAAATCCCTGGCTGCGAAAATGGCGCAGAATCAGGCGAATCGCCAGGCGTTCCAGTATCATAAGCGTGATATTGGTTACAAAGAATATCACCAGCTGACCGCGGGAGAAATCCACAATTTTGAAGAAGAATAAGGCAACCATCAGGAACACAATTGCAATCCCGTTAGACTGGAAAATCTCCATAACTTCTTTAAATAAGGTTTCTTTTCGTTTCGGCTGATACAGCCCCATGCGGGAATAGATAAAACTATACAGCATCATGGCACCGCCGGTAATCTGAAGCATCTGTATCTGATTCAGTATTTTTATCCCGTCCAGAAGTTCAAAACGCCCCCAGTAGGACACGCCCATCGAAACTGCCACCAGGCTCAAATCCAGCGCAATCTGTACTCTATTCAGATATTTCTGATTTTCCTTTATCATAATTCGCTGTACAACTCCATCATTTCATAAAAATGTGTGTTGCCGTTTTCTTGCCGGGTCAATCTCTGAAACAGGCATTCCGGAAACACTTTAATATCATATTATAACAAAAATTCCGTCATAAGAAAATGACTTTCTTGTATAGAATCCAGAAAACAGCGATTGAGGACTGTATCAGATATTGCTAATGAAGAACGGATGTAAAAACGATCAGGCCGGAAAAGCCCGGTACAATATCGTTTTTTCCATGAAATACTGCATAAAAAATGCATAAAAAAAACTCAGGATAGAAACTCCCGGTTTCTATCCTGAGTCAAAGTCCAGCTTTTTAGAGTCACATTACTTTGCCCGCATAACGCAGCTTATACCATAAATTTTAAACCCATTGGAATCAGTACCAGAGCCATAACAATAGTCAGGAACACAATCATAATCGCACCTGCTATATAGGCCGATTTCGTTGTGGTAAACTCATGAGCATGAATCATAGCCCCATTTACAGAACCAGCCGGTGTCAGCAAGCCGATTACACCGTATACCGTAATTACCATCAGTGCAACCTGCAGATTGAACTGCACCTGCGCAGCCATTGTCATTGCAATGGTCATCATGGTAATCGTAACGGCCACATTATTGGCAACATTGGTCAGCAGGAAGGTAATCACCCCTAATGCTAACAGGAATGTATAGCTCGGAAGCCCAAACAGCGGTGCCATGAGCTGGCCAACCATCGGCGTAATTCCGGAAGCCTCATTGGTAATCTGTCCTGCAACAACCATAGCAGCAGCTACTACCAGAATCAAATCCCAGTAGAAATACCCGGGCGCTGTTTTCTTATTCAAAACAGGTGCTCCGTCCACTTTCCAGATCATAGCCAGCGCAATCAGGAACACAACCCAGCCATAAACGCCGATTTTGCCAAAATAAACGCGAATACCGGTCTGTCCGGCTGCAAAACTCAAGAAGATACAGCCCAGAATATTGGCTAATACAATACACAGCACGGCTTTCTGCCGTTTCGTTAGCGGCAAGGATTCTTTCTTGAATTGTGTGATATCAATATTTTTCAGTTTATCCACCTTACAGCCCGGTGTGAGGAACATAACCAGTATCCAGCCCACACAGGTAGCCGCCAGTGTAACCAGTTCGCTGATAATCCAGCCGCCCATATTAATCTCGATGCCCGCTTTTGTAGCCATACCAACAGTCATCAGGCACCAGCCTCTGAACGGAAACAGTGAAAATGCAATACTGCATACTACCATGAAGCCCATTAATACCATCGCCGGATATAAGTCTCCTTTTTTATAACCAGCCTGTTCAAAAATCGACTGATACACCACGAACATAATCAAAGCAACCAGCGTCTGATTTACCAGAATGGTTAATAATGCCGGCACCAGAATAATAAATGCTGTTAACACCCATGGTTTTCCTTGCGTAAATTTAGCGCCCAGCAATTTGTTGGACATCCACTGAGTCAGCTGGCTGTCCTGCAGCATGCCCAGAAAGAACATACCCAGCAGCATCAGCATAACGGATTCATTGCCAAATGCCGCTGCAATGGCTGCACCCGCCGTTCCATAATCCGTCATACCAAGTGCAACCAGCCCCAGCAGAGAAGTCCAGATCAGATTATCTGCATCAACAGACCAGCCGTAAATCAAGCCCAGAAAAATACCGATTACGGCCATCCCGTAAGGTGTAATGGAGCCGATCGGCGGAACAAACCGGAATAAAAACATCAAAGCCATTGTAATGCCAAAATGCAAATACCTTAAATCTTTTTTCTGTACGTTCTGCATAGAAATACCTCCTCTTTTATCGAAAAACAAAATGAACATAAATGCTGCAACTAAAAACAGGATAGGATAAGATAGGATAAATATAACTCTAGTACCTCTGCTCTTTCAGAATTACACAGCATATATGAATTGTCTACGAAAAAAATTGTGTAACCTCTTTCGTCACAAAAAAATTATGTATCAAACAGCGCATTCCCCCGGCAGACAACAGACAGTGCTTGCATATAAAAAGGCAGGCTATCCGGAAACAGTTGTTGTTCCGTCTAGCCTGCCTTTTATGTTATATAGAAATTCCTTTCGCGATTATTCACTGACCTGTTCCGCTTCGCCGTCTTTCAACAGTGAAATACCATCTTTCGTGACATCCACTTTCACGGTATCACCGGCTTTATAGCGGCCCCTCAGCAAGCTGTCCGCCAGAGGGTCTTCCACCAGACGCTGGATGGTTCTGCGCAGCGGTCTTGCACCGTAGGCAGGATCGTAGCCTTCTTCCACCAGTTTTTCTCTGGCTTCCGGGGTTACTTCCATGCTGATTTCCTGCTCCTGCAGTCGTTTATGCAGATCTTTCATCATTAGATCGACGATAGACAGGATGTGTTCTTTTTCCAGTGCATGGAACACGATGGTTTCATCCACACGGTTCAGGAATTCCGGGCGGAAAGTTGCTTTCAGGGCATCCATCACGCGAGCTTTCATCTTATCGTAGGCAGCCTGTTCTTCCGCTTTGGTGATGTCAGGCGCAAAGCCCATAGTGCCAGTGGTTTTTATATTGCTTGCACCAACATTGGATGTCATAATAATCACGGTGTTTTTGAAGTCTACCGTACGGCCCTGGCTGTCGGTTAAGCGGCCATCATCCAGCACCTGCAGCAGAATGTTGAATACATCAGGATGGGCTTTTTCAATTTCATCCAGCAGCACGATAGAGTATGGTTTACGGCGTACAGCCTCTGTCAGCTGCCCGCCTTCATCGTGGCCCACATATCCCGGAGGTGCCCCCACCAGACGGGATACCGAGTGTTTTTCCATATACTCGGACATATCAATGCGCACGATGGCATCTTCGTTGTCAAACAGCACTTCTGCCAGTGCGCGGGCCAGTTCTGTTTTCCCCACACCGGTCGGCCCCAGGAACAGGAACGAACCGATTGGCCGTTTTGGATTTTTCAGCCCGGACTGCGCTCTGCGCACCGCACGGGAAACTGCTTTCACTGCTTCATCCTGCCCGATGACACGCTGATGCAGAATTTCTTCCATCCGCAATAAGCGCTGTGTGTCTTCTTCCCGCAGTTTGGTTACCGGCACACCGGTCCAGTTGGATACGATGCTGGCAATCTCTTCTTCGGTCACCACTTTGGTTTCTGTGGTGGTCTGGTTTTTCCAGTCTTCGGTCAGTTTGTTCAGTTCTTCCCGTTTCTGTTTTTCCTGGTCACGGTACTGTGCTGCTTTTTCATATTCCTGTGTCATAACAGCTGCTTCTTTTTCTTTGGCCAGCTGTTCAATTTCTTCTTCCAGCGCTTTCACATCCGGCGGCGCTGTATAGGTCTGCAGACGTACGCGGGAAGCTGCCTCATCAATCAGGTCGATGGCTTTGTCCGGCAGGAACCGGTCTGTGATATAACGGCTGGACAGTTTCACCGCTGCCTCAATAGCCGCATCAGAAATCTCCACATTGTGGTGGGCTTCATATTTGTCACGAATCCCTTTTAGAATGGCGATGGCATCCTCTGGGGTCGGTTCATTGACGGTGATTGGCTGGAAACGGCGTTCCAGAGCTGCATCTTTTTCGATATGTTTGCGGTACTCATCCAGTGTGGTAGCCCCGATGCACTGAATATCACCGCGAGCCAGTTCCGGTTTTAAAATGTTGGCTGCATCCAGCGATCCTTCGGCAGAGCCGGCACCAATCAGCGTGTGCATTTCATCGATGAATAAAATGATGTTGTGATCCGCTTTCACTTCATCCATGATTTTTTTCAGACGTTCTTCAAAATCGCCTCTGTATTTGGCCCCTGCCACCAGAGAACCCATATCCAGCGTGAATACTTCCTTCTCTTTCAGCAGTTCCGGCACATTGCCGCTGACAATCCGCTGTGCCAGACCTTCTGCGATAGCTGTTTTCCCTACGCCAGGTTCCCCCAGCAGAGCAGGATTATTTTTCGTACGGCGGCACAATACCTGAATGACCCGTTCAATTTCTGTTTCGCGGCCAATGACCGGGTCGATTTTGCCCTGACGCACCAGCTCATTCAGGTTGCGGCCGAATTCTTCCAGCGTCGGGCGATTTTTATTGCCTGTTCCTTTTGCACCGCCGCTCACATTGGTTTCCATCGTACCGTTACCGCCTAGAAGAGCAATCACCTGTTTGCGAACCTTTTCCGGTTCTACACCCAGTTCGTCCAGCACCTGCGATGCTACGCCTTCGCCTTCTCGCAGAATCCCTAACAGCAGATGTTCTGTGCCGATATAATTGACACCCCAGCGCACCGCTTCGTCCTGTGCCAGCGCCAGAACTTTTTTCACACGGGGTGTGATGGCAATTTCATTTCCCACCGGATCTTTCCCCGGCGCCAGCGTGCGCAGCACAATCTCTCTCACCTTCTCTAAATCAACACCCATGCCGGTTAACGCACGAGCCGCAACACTTTCCCCTTCTCGCAGAATCCCCAGCAGCAGATGTTCTGTGCCCACAGCAGGATAATTCATGGCACGCGCCTCTTCCTGAGCATAGTAGATGACATGCTGCGCTTTTTCTGTAAAACGTCCAAACATATTGTTCACCTTCCTGATATTATCAATATTTAACAATTCATAGCTTTGACATAGCTACGGTTCTATATACAAAAGACTTAGGCCAGGATTTCCCTGATTTTTTCTGCTCTATACGAATCCCTCGCCGTATCATCCATCACGCCGCCTCTAATCACCTGCAGATAGCCTGGCTGTGCAGTTAAAAACATCTGGTCAATCTGGGTCAGATTCAGCTGATTAAAATAACCCAGGCTGTGGCCCAGACGCACCAGCGAAATCAGCTCCAGCGCTTCTCTGGATGTTATATAGCGGGCATTGGCCAGCGTACCGTATGCTCTCCACACTTTATCGGATAACAGCAGGCCGTTGTGTTCTTTCAGGAAATTGCGGGCATTTCGTTCTTCCTTGATAATCTGCTGCGCTACCGACTGTAAATTGGTCAGGATGTCCTGTTCACTCTGCCCGATAGCGCTCTGATTGGAAATCTGATATACATCACCCAGCGACTGGCTGCCTTCGCCGAAGATACCGCGCACCGTCATCCCGAAATTGCCCAGCTGATCCAGAATGGATACCCGTTTGGTCAATGCCAGCCCCGGCAGATGCATCATAATAGATGCGCGCATGCCGTTGCCCAGGTTCGTCGGGCAGCAGGTCAGATAACCGAGTTTTTCATCAAAGGCATAATCAAAATAGCTTTCAATACGGTCATCCAGCACATTGGCTTTCTTCCACAGCTCCTGCAGATTTAATCCCGGCGCAAAGCACTGGATACGCAGATGGTCTTCTTCATTAATCATGATGCTGATACTGCCGTCTTCATTCACAGCCAGCCCGCGGCACTGGTGATCCTCTTTGCTGTGTTCCGGGCTGATGAGATGTTTTTCAACCAGCGCCTGTTTTTCCAGGGTCGGGATGTTCTGCAGATCATAAAATTTCAGATTACTGTGGTCTTTACAGAACGCTGCCATATCAGCCAGAACAGCCTGCCCTGTTTCTTCTGTCTGTTTCAGCGGAAACGGATATTTTGAAAAGTTTCGCGCCAGCCGAATACGAGTACAGAGTACTACATCTTTATCATCACCGCTTCCGATGGTCCATGGACTGTTATTGCTTTGTACCAGATGTTTAAGCATTGTGACCGCCCTCCTGTTCCAGCATTTTGATTTCGTCACGAATCTGCGCAGCACGCTCAAAATTTTCTTCTCGAATCGCCGTCTGCAATTCTTCTCTTAATAAGACAATCTTCTGTTTTTCTGCCAGTTTTGCTTCCCCGCGCACCGGGACTTTGCCGGTATGGCAGCTGTTCCCGTGAATGCGCTGGATTAACCCGGGCATATAATCAGAAAAATATTCGTAGCAATTACTGCATCCCACACGGCCCAGCTTCCGGAATTCACCGGCAGTCATGCCGCATACCGGACACGCATCACTGGCCGACATGTTTTTCTGTACAAACGGCTGTGACTGATTCTCCTGATTAAAAAAGCCGCCGATAAAGTCGGCCATAGAGAAATCTGGCATCAGCCCCAGCGTTGGAAACGCACCGATTGGCTCTTTCATAGTGTTGGCACACTGTTCACAGATATGGCGCTCTTCTTTATGACCATTGACAATCTTTGTATAATGGATGGTCGCAGGATTTTTCTTACATAATTCACAATACATAATGCTCACCCCGTTAAATAAATTTTCATAGTTTACTGTGTTACCGCATTATTGGATACGCACCGGCAGACCGTTGGGCCTGACTGCAGGCAACCCTGGTTCGTTCGCTGCTATCGCAGCGTCACTAAGTATGCCGCATCATGTTCAGCATGGCTAACATATGCTGCATCATGGAAGCCCGTATATTGTCACGCTGGCTTTTTTCCAGACCGGTCAGCACCCGGTCTTTCAGCATACTGTTAAACAGCAGCATTTCCCGCTGTGTGATAATGCCCTGCTGATACAGATAAGCTGTAAGCCCTTCGCAGTCATTCTGCGTTAGCTGGCTTCCAATGGCATCCGTCAAAGCATCCTGCAGGTCATCATCCTCATCCAGCTGTAAACTGACAATGCGGACAAATCCGCCGCCGCCCCGCCGCGTTTCTACCATATATCCCTGTACCGGCGTAAACCGGGTACTGAGCACATAGTTTATCTGCGACGGCACACAGTTAAAATATTCCGACAGAAAGTTTCGCTGGATTTCCACCACGCCGGCGGTTTCCTGCGCCAGCAGTGCTTTGATATATTCTTCAATCTGTTTGGACAGGCTGCTCATACGCCTCACCTCTATTATCTTACCTTCTGGTGTTCTATTTTTCCTGTTATATCACTGATCAGTTTTTTGACGTTCCCTGACCTTGGTTATATTATAGCCGCCATACCATATTTTATGCAAAGGTCAGATTTGGTTTAAAACATTAGAAAACGCAATAAAAAAACCAGGTATTTAATGATAATCATATTTATTTGTTGATAATCAACTTTAATTTTAATTTCTTTTTTAATTATACCTTTTCGCTTAACAGAGCCGTTTCTTTTTCATTTCTGTTTTTGTTTTCTCCTAATTTTTCAAAAAAGGTCAAAAAATCAGAACAGGATTCAATGTAGCGTATTCTGTTCCAAAATTCGCTAATATTTCTCAGGAAATATTTTTAATTGCACCTTTTCGAAAAAAAGCCTATAATGAATAGCGGTATCATGACTCATTTCAAAAAGGATGCGAATTTAATGACACAGAAAAAGAATCAAAAAGAAGCGAAACAAAATAAAACACTGATAATTATTTCCATCGTGCTGTTCTTTGCTGTCATCAGCACATTCCTGATGTACAGCGCATTTGGCCCGCAGCCGACAGAAGGCGCTAAAACAATTACCATTCAGGTCGTTGATAATCAGCAGAACACGGCAAGCTACGAAACACATACCGATGCAGCATATCTGCGGCAGGCCATGGAAGAAACTAAGGGGCTCACATTTGTCGGTACCGAAGGGCCGTACGGATTAATGCTGCATACCATCAATGGTGTTACTGCCGATTACGGCAAAAATCAGGCATGGTGGAGCATTTATGTGAACGATACGCTGGGCAGTTACGGCATAGACAGCCAGCCGGTTGCAGACGGCGATACTTTCCGTCTGCAGTATACCACAGAAGCCAATGCTGCAAATTAAGGATATGGCCCGTCTGGGACTGCTGGCGGCTCTGCTGGAAGTAAACAAACTGGCTCTGGCCTCACTGCCGAATATCGAGCTAATCAGCTTCTGGATCATTCTGTTTACATTGTATATGGGCTGGCGTACGCTGTATGCGGTTTATGTATTTGTTCTTCTGGAAGGTATGTTATACGGGATACATTTCTGGTGGGCGGCTTATCTGTATGTATGGACATTGCTGGTGATTCTGACACAGGCATTTCGAGCACAGCATTCGGCGCTGTTCTGGAGCATCGTATCCGGGCTGTTCGGGTTATCTTTCGGCGTGTTGTGTGCCATTCCGTACGGCGTTGCCGGCGCATTGAACGGCGGTTTGCGGAATGGGCTGCTGGCTGGTTTTTCCTGGTGGATTGCCGGTGTTCCGTATGATTTGCTGCACTGTGCAGGCAATTTTGTGATTATGCTGGTGCTGTACAGGCCGATGCGGCATGCTATGAATCGAATTTTTTCATCAGAACTTTAACAGCGGCTATTACCCATAGTCTGTTCTGCATCATCTTTCAAATTATAAAACAACCCCTGTTTCGGGCAATCAGATGAATTGCCTGAAACAGGGGTTCATTTTGTTTTTATTCTATGATGATTACACTCTGTCAGATAATCAGTGCCGGGAAAAGCAGCGGCAGATATACGATTAACAGGAATACAAACAGCAGACCAATCAGATATGGAATGACCGCTGCCGCAATGACTTCAATCGGTTTGCCGGTGATGCCGGACGCCACAAACAGGTTGATGGCAACCGGCGGTGTAATCATACCGATAGCAATCCCTACCACGAACATAATACCAAAGTGTACCAGATCAACACCGAGGCCCTGCACCAGAGGCAGTAACACCGGTGTTAAGATGATAATTGCCGAGGAAGTTTCCATAAATACACCAGCGATGATGATAACCAGAGCAATCATAAACATTAGGATGTATTTGTTGGTGGAAACACCTAAAATCGCACTGGCAATTGCATCCGGAATCCCGTAACTTGCCAGTACCCAGCTGAACGGACCGCTGCAGGCAATGATAATCATAATAACAGCAGAAGTTTTGGCACTGCCTTTCATAATGTCAAACAGTTTTGCCGGTGTCATATCCCGATATACAAAAAACGATACCAGCAGTGCATATACAACAGCTACCGCTGCTGCTTCAGATGCTGTGAAAATACCGGAGAAAATACCGCCCAGAATAATCATTGGCATAATCAGCCCAGGAACTGCTACCAGAAAAGTCTTCAGCACACGGGATAATACAATACGATCGCCTTTTGGATAATTACGCTTATATGCCTGCACCAGCGCAATCGCAATCAGAATCGCACCCATCAGCACACCCGGGCCAAACCCGTTGGTAAACAATGCATTGATAGTGACACCCTTCCCGGCTGCAACGGCATACAATACCATTGGAACCGACGGCGGAATAACAACACCGATGGTACCGGCCGCCGCAATCAATGCAGCCGACTGCTCCTCATCATAGCCGCGTTCTTTTAACTGCGGAATCAGTGTGGAACCTACTGCCGCTGTGGTAGCAGCACCGGAACCGGAGATGGCCGCAAAGAACATCGCTACAACAACCGATACAATCGACAGCCCGCCTTTGATGACACCCAGAAACGATTCTGCAAATTCAACCAGATATCTGGAAATAGCACCGTTGGCCAGCAAATCACCAGCTAGAATAAAGAATGGAACTGCAATCAGCGGAAAGGAGTTGGTGCTGGCAAACATACGCTGTGCCATCATCCCAAGGCCGACATCACCGGCCAGCATTACAGACATGGCCGACAGCATGATGGAAAATGCAACAGGAACCCCGGCCAGCAGTGTAATTGCGAATACGGCAAATAATAATATGGTCATTGCAGTTTTCCTCCTTTCTGCTGCAGCGTCTGCAGTACTTCATTGACAGCATGAATCGCCATCAGCCCAAACCCGATTGGAACGGACAGGTACATATATTTCATCGGAATCCGCAGCGATGGAGCCAGCTGCATCTGTTTCATGGCAAAAGTAAAGCCGAAATATACAACCGCGCAGAATGCGATAATACACAGCACATGTACCAAAATGCGGATATAGCGCTGTACTTTTGGAGAGAACATACTCTGCACAAATGTAATGGTAATATGGGTTCCTTCCTTGTAAACACTGCTTGCACCTAAAAAAGTAGCCCATACTAATAAATAACGACACACTTCCTCACTCCACTGCAGCGGTTTTACACCATCCAGCATAGTGGATAATTCCCGGCAGACAATCTGGGCAATGGTAACACATACCATGGCAGCAATCATAGCTACGACAACAGCGAGGCAGACTTTGTCGATACCGTCACTGAATTTTTTAAATCCGTTTGCAAAACTCATATGCTCAACTCCTTATGCAAATCAATACTTTCGTATGTAAAGAAAAAGCAAGGCAGACAAGTGTCTGCCTGCCTTGCATCTTTTTGTATGTTGTATGTGCCGATAGTTTACGGATTACATAGCATCAGTTACAGCCTGGATTTTTTCCAGAGTTTCAGCATACTGTGGGTATGCATCATATACTGGCTGTACAGCAGCTTTGAAGCTGTCTAAATCCGGAGTTTCAACAACTTCCATACCGTTGTCCTTCATAGCCTGCAGCTGAGTTGCTTCGTTTTCAGCACACCATGCACGTTCAAATTCAGCAGCTTCCTGAGCCGCTTCTTTGAAAATTACCTGAACATCTTCTGGCAGTTCATTGAATTTTTCCAGACTCATGGTGATGATTGCTGTTGCATAGGAATGACGGGTCAGAGTTGCATATTTCTGGTTGGATTCCCACAGAGAGTAGGAGTAAATTACGTTGATCGGGTTTTCCTGACCTTCAATAGTCCCGTTCTGCAGAGCAGTCAGCGTTTCCTGCCATGCCATTGGTGTTGCGTTGGTGCCCAGTGCTTCAAATGTTTTTGCATATACTTCGTTTTCCATTACACGCAGTTTCAGGTTTGCCATGTCAGCAGCTGTGGTAACAGGGCGAACGCTGTTTGTTACGTTACGGAAGCCGCGTTCTGCATAAGCCAGACCTTTCAGGTTTGCATTTTCCAGAGTACCCAGCAGTTCCTGACCAACTTCACCGTCTAATACAGCGTAAGCTTCTTCACTGCTGCCGAACAGGAACGGCAGATCCAGTACGCCCATGTCTGGTGCGTAGTTTACGAACGGGCCGCTTGTTACGATACCCATTTCCAGTTCGCCTGCAGCCATAGAGGATAACAGGTCACTTTCGTCGCCCAGTTCACCGTTTGGATGAATTTCGATGGTGTATGCGCCGTCAGTTCTTTCAGCCACTAATTCAGCAAATTTTTCTGCTGCAATCTGGAAGCTGTCCTGTTCGTTTACAGTGGTAGCCAGCTTCATTACAACTGGTTCGTCGCTTGTATCTGCCTGCTGTGTATCACTACCGCCGCCACAGGCTGTCAGTGTGAATGCCATTGCGCACATTGTTAATGCGGCAACTAATTTACGTGCTTTTTTCATTGGTAAATCTCCCCCATATCATATACATAATATATATTCTGGACATACACGTTTTTGTCCATGCACAGAGTATAGCACTGGAAAAGCCAGAAGTCAATCATCTGTTTAATAAAAGATTCAAAAAATTAAAATAGTTATAGTACAGTTTGTATACAGTATCCGTTCACACACAAAGAAGGGCTGCTGTACCAGATTTTTCTGATACAACAGCCTCTTATCGCTCCTTTACTGCAATGCTTCCAGGGCTTCACCGGCTTCTACGATACCAGCCTCTGCTGCCTGCTGATACAGTTCTTTTGCTTTTTCCAGGTCTTTTTCAATACCTTCGCCGTTTTCATAACACTGCGCCAGCAGGAACTGTGCATCTGCCATATATGGTGCAGCTTCTGTTAAAAGCTGCACTGCCTTTGCTTTATCCTGTTCCACGCCTTCGCCTTCAAAATAGGAGATGGCCAGATTCATTTTTCCAGCCGGATGTTCTGCTTCCGCAGCACTGCTAAACCATTTGATTGCTTCTTCAAAGTTCTGCTCAACGCCCAGCCCCTGGCTGTAACAGATACCCAGATTCACCTGTGCTTCCAGAGAGCCCCGCATGGCAGCTTTCAGATACCATTCCGCCGCCTCTTCCAGATTCTGTTCTGTGCCCTGTCCAAAGGTATAACATTCGCCTAAAAACTGCTGTGCAATAATATGACCTTTTTGTGCAGCTACTTTAAAATTTTCAAACGCTTTTTCGAAATCCTGTTCTACACCTTCGCCATTATAATAACGGCTGCCCATCAGGTAGCAGGCATTCAAATTACCCTGTTCTGCTGATTTTTTGTACCATTCCATGGCCTTTTCCAAATCCTGCTCTACCCATTTGCCCTGTTCATAACATACGGCCAGATTAAACTGGGCACGGGCAAAGCCTTCATTCGCGGCTTCTTCCAGTTCTTTCAGTTTTTCTGTGCTGTCAATCAATTCTGCCTGCTGCATATCGAGTCCCCCTTATTCCGCAGTGTTTTCTTCGGTCTGATTTTCTTCTGTCACAGGCCCTTCCGGTACAACAGTGGTATCAATCAGAACTTCAATCTCAGCCGTTTCAGCCAGACTGGACGCTAAATTATTCAGGCCGTAGCGATAAATACCTTCTAATACACTGTTGTATTTTTCCGCTTCTTCCAGCAGATTTACATTATCCTGTTTATCTTCTACCAGAATAATGTGATACCCAAACTGGCTCATAACCGGCGTTTTGGAATATTCACCAACTTCCAGCGCCTGTGCGCCGGCAGTGAATTCGTCTACCATTTTGGATGTGGTAACACCGTTAGTTGCAAAATAGCCCAGGTCACCGCCGTCTGCTGCAGAACCATCCAGAGAGTATTCCTTGGCCAGAACTGCAAAATCTTCACCGTTGTCTAATTTTGCAATAATTTCATTTGCTTCTTCTTCGCTCGCCACTAAAATATGACGCGCTTTGATAACATCAACGGTTTCCGGATGATTCACCAGGTCGGCATTTAGTTTTGTCATCATCAGTTCTTCTCTCTGCGCCTCTTTATAATAATCCATGGTCATACCGGCTTCTTCGACTGCAGTTTCCAGCTCTTCCCGGCTGCCGCCGTACTGATTATTGACCATATCTGTGAGATATTCTTCCACTTCTTCGTCAGTTACTGTGATTTCACGTTTTTCTGCTTCCTGCATCAGCAGTTCCTGGGTAATCATTGTTTCCAGCATGCTGTTTCTCGCTTCCAGTTTCACATCATCAGCAGTCACGTCGATACCATAAAATTCATACAGCTGTAAAAACTGCTGATAGTTGATGTCCAGTTCTTCCTGCGAAATGGCTACGCCATTTACAGTTGCTGCAGTGCCATCCGGTACTTTATCACCGCAGCCGAACAGGCCGGTCAACAGAAATGCACTTAAAGCTAATACTGCTACTTTTTTCTTCATTGTTATATTCTCTCCTTCAACTCTTTGCTGCCGTTCTCGACATTTTTTTATTATATCAGAAGCACAGTTATTGCACAATGGAAACCATGTCTAATAAAATACCTTTCACCAAATCTAAACACTTCTCTGCATCCGCACTTCCAACTGTCATCCGTACCACCAGTTCACCGCCATCACTGCCGTAAGTAAGCTGCCGTTTATATTTCTTCATCAATTCCATCAGCTTTCGCATGTCCATTCCAGTATCCGGCTCAAAACGCGCATGCACCACGCCGCCTTTCTGTTTCAGGCTGCGTATCCCAATCTCCATGCAGTAAATTTTCAGTTCAGCCACCCGCAGCAGATTCCATGTTTCCGGCGGCACATCGCCGAACCGGTCTATCATCTCATCTTCCAGCAGATGCAGGCGGCTGATTGCTCTGGCCTGCTGGATACGCTGATAAAATCCCAGTTTCACAGAGCTGTCACGAATATAGTATTCCGGAATGAAGGCGCTGACCTGCAAATCTATTTCTACTTCACGCCGTTTTCCCGCTTTTTCGCCTTTCAGCTCGCGAATGGCTTCATCCAGCATACTGCAGTACAAATCAAAACCGACTGCCGCCACATGGCCATGCTGTTCCGCGCCAAGCAGATTGCCGGCACCGCGAATCTCAAGATCGCGCATCGCAATCTTGAAACCGGAGCCCAGTTCTGTATACTCGCGAATGGCCGCCAGTCGTTTTTCCGCCAGCTGACTCAAGGTTTTATCTTTTTTGTACGTTAAATACGCATATGCAATGCGATTACTTCTACCCACGCGGCCGCGCAGCTGATACAGCTGCGCCAGCCCCATTTTATCCGCCTCATCCACAATCATCGTGTTGGCATTTGCAATATCAAGGCCTGTTTCAATAATCGTTGTGCACACCAGCACATCTGCTTCATGATTGATAAAATCCATCATAATCTGTTCCAGCTGATGCTCTTTCATCTGACCGTGGCCAACCAGAATCCGCGCCTCCGGCACTAACAGACTGATTTCTTCCGCCAGCCGGTCAATATCTTCAATGCGGTTATGCACCACATATACCTGACCGCCTCTGCCCAGTTCACGGCGGATGGCATCTTTCATCAGTTCCGGTGTGCGCTCAACAATATAGGTCTGAATCGGATAACGATCCTGCGGCGGTGTTTCAATTACACTCATATCACGAATGCCAACCAGCGACATGTGCAAGGTACGTGGAATCGGTGTTGCAGACAAGGTTAACACATCAACCTGAGAGCGCAGGCTTTTGATTTTTTCTTTGTGGGTCACACCAAAACGCTGCTCCTCATCCACCACCAGCAGTCCTAAATCATGGAAGCTGATACTTTTGCTCAGTAATTTGTGTGTGCCAACTACAATATCCACAGAACCAGCTTTCAATCCATCCACTGTTTCTTTCTGCTGTTTCGGCGTGCTGAACCGGCTCAGCATTTCCACTCGAACACCGTAGGCATGAAAGCGCTCCATAAAGGTGTTGTAATGCTGCTGTGCCAATACCGTGGTAGGCACCAGCACCGCCACCTGTTTCCCGTCATTGACGGCTTTGAAGGCTGCGCGGATTGCCACCTCTGTTTTGCCGTAGCCAACATCACCGCAAATCAGACGGTCCATTACCGTGGAAGACATCATATCCCGTTTTACATCTTCAATGGCGCGCAGCTGGTCATCGGTTTCCACATACGGGAAAGCATCTTCAAACTCTTTCTGCCACTGGTCATCCGGAGAAAATGCATACCCTTCCTGACTTTTCCGGCGCGCATAAATCTGTAATAATCCTTCCGCCAGTTTTTCTACCGATGCTTTTACTTTATTTTTGGTGCGCTGCCATTCGCTGCCGCCCAGTTTGTTCACCTTTGGCGCAACGCCCTCATTCACCGTGTATTTCTGGAGCAGGTCAAACTGCTCCACCGGAATATACAGCTTCCCGTCGTCGGAATACTTGATGATTAAATAATCTCGTTCAATATCCTGCACGCGCAAACGTTCAATCCCCATATAACGGCCGATCCCATGGTTCATGTGCACAACATAGTCGCCAACTTTTAAATCATCCAGCTGCGTAATTTTCTGTCCATCTTCCTGGAAGAATTTTTTATTGACTCGTTTTCTCTGCTGCTGGAATACTTCTGTTTCACTGATAAACACAATCCGGCTTTGCGGAAAGCGGGCGCCGTGGCTGATATTCCCGTAAGCCAGATAAATCTGGCCCGGGTCTGCCTGATAACGGTCCGCAATCCAGCTGCAGAGAATATCGTGATCGCTCAGCATCTGCTGCAAACGCAATGCCTTTGCAGCAGATGTCAATAAAATCAGAATTCGATAATTCTGTTTCTGCCACGTCTGCAGTTCTTCCACCAGCAATTGGGGATTGCCGAAAAACGATGAGATATTCTGACAGTCCAGCGCCATACGCGAATTCTCCTGCTGAAAAACAGACTGTTTCGGCAGCAGCGAAAAACACAGATGCTGAACAGGCTCTAACAGCCGAACCAGCTCACCCAAATCAAAGAAATAGTTCGCCTGCCCCGGCAGTGCACCGCCTTTCAAGAGCAGTTCTCCAAAAGATTGCCGCCGTTCCTTTTCTAAATATTCCTGTGCTTCCTGAATCCGGTTCGCTTCGTCAAGCACAACAAACGGATGATGTCCCATATAATCCAGCAAACTGGCGCTGTCCGGATAGAAGAAGGTCTGATACTGCTCCAGACCGGTAAAATACATATCCTGCTGCAATTTTTCCAGCAGCTCGCCCACTTTGCCCTGTAACCGTTCCAGCGGTTCACGATCTTTCCGTTTTGCCAGCTGTTCCATCTGACGGCTGAACTGTTCCCTTATTTCACGAATCCCGCCCTCTTTGCACTGCGGCATCAGGAAAAATTCACGTCCGGGTACCAGCCAGATCTGTTTGACTTTTTCCACAGAACATTGCGTGGATGTGTCAAAAAAGCGGATGGAATCCACTTCGTCATCAAAAAACTCCAGGCGTAACGGATTTTTGTAATTGGCAGAATAGATATCAAAGATACCGCCTCGCACCGAAAACTGTCCCGGCCGTTCCACCTGTTCCGCAAATTCATACCCGAACGCTGCCAGATGAGCACGCAGCTGGTTCTGCGCTATCTGCTGACCAACTTCCAGCGGTAATATCCCTTGCCGAAAATCCCCAGCAGGCAGTAATCGTTTGCTCAGCCCTTCTATCGTCGTCACAACTGCAAATTTTTTATCCCGTTCCAGCACCAAGCGGGATAATACTTCCAACCGTTTTTGCTCCAGTTCCCCGCTTTGTGCAATCACCTCATACGGAATCATTTCCAGTGCAGGGAAGTACAGTGCTTCATAGTCCGGCAGCAAATTCACCAGATCTTCCCACAACTCTTTCGCCCGTTTTTCTGTATCACAAAGCACCAGTAAATTTCCATCGGTACGCTGTTTCGTTAACGCCGCTGTAATCAATGTGCGCTGCCCTTCGTACAGCCCGTAGACAACAGCCTCTCCACCTTCGTACAGTTTCTGCTGTACCTTTACAATCTCCGGGTCATGCTGCAAAAAATCCAGAAGTTCCGTCTTTTCCGATTCCATGTTTCCGATCACCTCTTCTGTCATATCCTTCACTCACAAAAATGTTTCACGTGAAACATTTTTCATCTCTCATTATTATATACACTACGGCACTGGGAAATTTTCATCTGCCTCTTTTTCAGACGCAGCTATATGGAATATTATCGCGTCTCAACGCATCTGCTTCGTATTATACTTGTTCATTGCCACTGCAATCCCCTCATTCAACCACATTTTTACAGCACCAACAGACAATTCCACCGCTTCATCAATGGCTTTTTTATCGACACCAGTAAACGGCGTCAGAACATAATCTTTTGTATCATGTTTCGCCCGACCGATGCCGATTTTCAGGCGGTCAAAATCATTGGAATTCAGATGTGCAATGATGTTTTTAATGCCATTATGCCCGCCGGCACCGCCACCCTGTTTGAAACGAAGCTGCCCTGGAGGCAGATCCAGATCATCATGGATAACCAGCAGATCATCAATACGATCATTGTAATAATTCAGCAGTTCCATGACAGACTGGCCGCTCAGATTCATGTAGGTCTGCGGTTTTACCAGCAGAATTTTTTCACCATCCCAGTTCACAATCTGGGTCAGCGCCTGACACTGCTTTTTCTCAACTGATTCGTTCAATTCTTTTGCAATAGCATCAATCACCATAAACCCGACATTATGTTTTGTATTAGCATATTCTTTGCCAGGATTGCCAAGCCCAATTATCATTTTCATAAAACTGCCTCCCTTAATAGTCTATCTCAACGGTTCGTAAAAAATCACGCAAACACAGCAAAGCCGAGGAATCACAAAAAGATTCTTCGACTTGTTTTTGCGTGAAATGATATATTGTGTCAAATTTGTATCGATGCGTATGTAGACTGCTTTGTTTTAGTTTCGCCATTCTTGTGCAATTTCCTTTTTTGCAGCCAAAGTTTTCATCAGAAAAGGGCTATCGTGTTGGCACACGACAGCCCCCGAAAACACAACTTCTTATTAGCGGAATAGCTCACTGACAGATCTGTCCATGTGAATGCGTAAAATTGCTTCCCCGATAACTGGAGCAACGGACAGCACTTTAATTTTATCACATTTTTTATCGCCCAGAGGAATGGTATTCGTAGTAACCAGTTCCTGAATCGGGGATTTTTCGATACGTTCAATTGCAGGACCAGACAGCACTGGATGGGTACAGCATGCGTCAACACATTTTGCCCCTCTGTCCATCAGAGCCTGCGCACCATTTGTAATGGTACCAGCAGTGTCAATCATATCATCAACCAGAATGACTTCTTTCCCTTCAATATCACCGATGATATTCATAACTTCAGATACATTTGGTCTTGGTCTTCTCTTATCGATAATAGCCAGAGGCACACCAATCTGTTCTGCCAGATTTCTTGCTCTTGCAACGCCGCCCATGTCCGGAGATACAACTACAAGGTTTTCAGTGTCTTTATGTTTGTAATAGTCAGCCAGAATTGGCAAACCCATCAGGTTGTCCAGCGGAATATCAAAGAAGCCCTGAATCTGTTGTGCATGTAAATCCATTGCTAATACACGGCGAGCACCGGCCTGTGTAATCAGGTTTGCTACCAGTTTCGCAGTGATTGGTTCACGGCCGCGGGATTTACGATCCTGACGCGCATAGCCATAGTATGGCAATACTGCAGTAATACGTTTTGCAGATGCACGGCGCAGTGCATCCACCATAATTAACAGTTCCATCAGGTTATCATTTACCGGAGTGCAGGTTGGCTGAATGATATAAGCATCGCTCCCGCGTACGCTTTCATCAATCATGATGCTGATTTCGCCATCGCTGAAGTGTTTTACCTGTGCATTGCCCAGTTTTACACTCAAGTAGTCAGCAATTTCCTGTGCCAGTTCAGGATTCGCATTCCCGGTGAATAATTTTAAGTTACCAATTTGTTTTTCTGTAGTCATTTGGTTTTCTCCCCCTAACCAGTTCTAAACTGTGCTATATTTATAATACTCAATCTGTCCGGCAAACTCAACCTTTATTTGTCGATATTTCGAGAAAAGATGACGAAAATTTTCTTATTTATTTCTCTTTCTCCAGTTTTCTTTTATACGCAAATCAGCACGCGTTACTGCCAGAGCGCTATCCGGCACATCCCGTGTAATGGTGGACCCGGCACCGATAAATGCATTTTCTTCTACGGTAACAGGCGCCACCAGATTGGTATTGCTGCCAATAAATGCACCATCTTTAATGGTTGTCTGATATTTGTGAACGCCATCATAGTTGCAGGTGATTGTACCACAGCCAATGTTTACCCCGCTACCCACAACCGAATCCCCGACATAAGAGAGATGTGGAATCTTACTGCCTTCTCCTACCTGAGATTTTTTCACCTCAACGAAGTCACCGATTTTTACGTTATCAGCCAGAACAGTTCCCGGCCGCAGATATGCCATTGGCCCAATCTTACAGTCATTGCCGACTGTACTTTCTACGATGACTGTGCTCTGAATATCATTGCCATCCCCAATGGTACTGTCCATAAATCGACAATTCATACCAATGACATTATCGCTGCCGATTACCGTTTGCCCTTCCAGCACAACATTCGGATAAATAACAGTATCATTGCCGATTACAACATCTGCGCCAATATAAGTAGCTGCCGGGTCAATCAGTGTTACACCTGCCAGCATGACTTCTTCGCATTTGCGTTTACGCAAAACAGCTTCGGCCTGGGACAGCTGAATGCGATTATTCACACCCAGACTTTCGCTGAAATCTTCCAGCACAAAACCGCCTACGGGCAAACCATGCTGGTTTGCAATTTTAATTAAGTCGGTCAGATAATACTCTTTCTGCGCATTGTTCGTGTCCAGAGCGGATAAATACTGCAGCAGGAAATTCTGGTCAAAGCAGTATGTCCCGGTATTAATCTCCTGAATCAGTTTCTGCGCTTCATCTGCGTCTTTCTGCTCCACAATGGCCGCAATCTGCTGCCCCTGGCGGACGATACGCCCGTAACCAGTTGGATTATCGGCATGGGCAGTCAGCAATGTAACCGCATTCCGTTCTGCCTGATGCATCGCAATCAGCTGCTGAATGGTCTGTGCCCGCAGCAATGGCGTGTCTCCACAGATAACCAGAACACAGTCATTATCAGCAGGCAATACCGGTGCGGCCTGGATCACAGCATGCCCGGTCCCCAGCTGTTCTGTCTGATATACAATTGCAGCCTGTCCTGCAATAACTGGCTCCACCTGGGCACCACCATGGCCTAACACTGCAATTTTATTATGAACACCAGCCTGGCTCAGGCAATCGATCACCCATTGCACCATCGGTTTCCCTAATGCTTTGTGTAATACTTTTGGCAGTTTTGATTTCATTCTGGTACCTTGCCCCGCAGCCAGAATGACAGCGGTTGTTTTCATAGACAATCTCTCCTTTTTATTTTCGACATTCTGTATAAATTATCTGTTATCCATATTTTTCGAATTCAAACAGTAATGTTTCATCTTTTAACTGCAATATAACAAAGATGTTTCCAACAGTTTACCATATTTTCGATTCAGAAACAATACACCCGCCTCGCTTGTGACAGATTTCTTTTTTTCCTTATTTATATCGAAATACGCCAGCCGGTTGTCAGGCTGTGTCCGATTCTGAATTGAATGAATTCTATTGCAACTTATGGTTGCAATAGAACCATGCATGGAATGAATAAGAGATACTAATGTGTTGTATAAAATTGTCCCTTTAGCTATAATAAGACCAGGTAAAGGTTGAGGTAACCCCTCAATAGAACAATACACATTTTTATTTAAAAGAAAGGATGATTTTCACCATGACACAGCCAATTCAATGTTGTTACTCTCCACACGAACAGCACATTATGGACGCTAACGCTGGGGATGCTAGCTACAAAAAAGGCAGAGAAAGAATTTACAAAATCTTAGACCGTAACCAGAACCTGAAACCAGTGATTGACGCTGAACGTGCAAAATATTTCACTGAATCCATGGCTCAGACCGAAGGGGAACACCTGACACTGAGATGGGCAAAAGCTCTGATGCACATCGCGAAAAACATCACCGTATATGTTGAAGAAGACAGCTTACTGGCTGGCCGTATCGGTTGCCAGGGCCGTTATGGTATCCTGTACCCAGAACTGGACGGCGATATCTTCGAAGAAGCTATCAAATTACTGCCAACACGTGTAACTTCTCCATTCAACATGACACAGGAAACCGTTGATACCATCCTGAACGACATCGCTCCATACTGGGATGTTAACACAGGTAGAGGTAAAACATTCTTCAACGACCTGTACGATGCACTGCCAGAAGACACTCTGAAAGTAACATACGAACCAGAAGCTAAATCTACTTCCAGATTTATCGTAAACGAAACAGCTTCCTTCCGTTCCTCCAACCAGTGGGTTCCAGACTTTGAAAAAGTTCTGAAACGCGGTTTCAAAGGTCTGAAAGAAGAAGCTCTGGAAAAATTAGCTGCTCTGGATCCATTTGATCCACTGGACAACGTAAACAAAAAACCATTCTACGAAGCAATCGTAATCGTTTGCGACGCTATCGTTCTGTGGGCTAACCGTTACGCTGACCTGTACGAAGTTGAAGCAGAAAAAGAAACAGATCCAGTTCGCAAACAGGAAATGGTTGACATCGCTGCTCGTTGCCGTTGGGTACCAGAAAACCCAGCTCGTGACTTCCGTGAAGCAATCCAGTCTCAGTGGTTCACCCAGATGTTCTCCCGTCTGGAACAGAAAACCGGTACAATCGTATCCAACGGTCGTATGGACCAGTATCTGTACCCATACTACCAGGCTGACAAAGCTGCTGGTAAACTGACAGATGAACAGGCTATGGAACTGCTGGAATGCATGTGGGTTGGTATGGCTCAGTTCATCGACCTGTACATGTCCGTAACTGGTGGTGCGTTCAACGAAGGTTACGCTCACTGGGAAGCTGTTACAATCGGTGGCCAGACTCCAGACGGTCAGGATGCTACTAACGATCTGACCTACCTGTTCCTGAAATCCAAACAGGAATTCCCTCTGCACTACCCAGACCTGGCAGCTCGTGTACACGCTCGTTCTCCACAGAGATACATCGAAGAATGTGCGAAAACAATTAAAGAAGGTTCCGGTTTCCCTAAACTGTTAAACGACGAAGAAATCGTTCTGCAGTTAGTTTCCAACGGTGCTAAAATCAACGAAGCATTTGACTACGCTGTATCCGGTTGTGCTGAAGCCAGAATGCCTAACCGTGACACCTTTACTTCCGGTGGTGTATACATCAACTTTGCATCCGCAATCGAAATGATGATGTACAACGGCCGCACCTTCAAAACAGGTGACGAATTACTGGGTATCGAAACAGGCGATGTTGAAACATTCGAAACCTGGGATGATGTATGGAATGCATACGTAATCCAGGCTAAAAACCTGTTAAGACACGCTTTCATTCAGCAGAAAAACATCAACAGACTGCGTGAAAAACACTTTGCTGCTCCAATGCTGTCCGCTATGCATGACCTGTGCATGGAAGAAGCATTAGACCTGCACACTGAATTCATCCCAGGCGGCGTTGATATCGGTTACTTCGAATCCATGGGCTTCGGTACTGTTGTTGACTCCCTGGCTGCTATTAAAAAATTAGTATTTGATGAAAAAGTAACTACTCTGGTAGAAATCAGAGAAGCTATGAAAGCTAACTTCGAAGGTTACGAAGTATTAAAACAGCGTTTACTGAACGCTCCAAAATACGGTAACAACGATCCATACGCTGACGAAATCGGTAAAGCTTGCGACTTAGTATGCTCCGAATTCACAGATAAATACTCCAAATCTCTGGGTATTGAATACTGCCTGCGTTATGTACCATTTACATCTCACGTACCATTCGGTAAAGTTGTAGGTGCTACACCTAACGGTCGTGTTGCTTACTTCCCACTGTCTGACGGTTCCTCCGCTTCCCATGGTTGCGATACCAACGGTCCAACAGCAGTTATGTTAAGTAACTACTTCACCAAAAACCCAGGCTTCCATGACAGAGCAGCTCGTCTGCTGAACATCAAATTCGACCCAAGTACTGTTGCCGGCGAAGAAGGTACCAAAAAACTGGCTTCCTTCATCAGAACCTGGTGCGACCTGAAACTGTGGCATGTACAGTTCAACGTAATCAACAAAGAAACTCTGATTGCTGCAAAAGAAAATCCAGATCGTTACAGAGGCTTAATCGTACGTATCGCTGGTTACAGTGCATACTTCTGCGATCTGTCTCCAGCTCTGCAGGACGACCTGATTGCTCGTACACAGCAGACAACAATCTAATTGCTGCATAAAATTTTATAAGCAATGAATAATGGGCGGGTTATTTACCCGCCCATTTTAATAATATTTCAAATTAGATTATTATTGTATTTCTTTGTAATTTTCGTTACAATAGGTTTAACACTATCTGTTTTAAGGAGGTGCAGCCATGGAAGGTTGCGTATTTAACGTACAGAAATACTCTGTACACGACGGCCCAGGGATTCGTACCATCGTCTTCTTAAAAGGCTGTCCATTGCACTGTAAATGGTGCTGTAACCCGGAATCTCAGCTGGTTCTGCCACAGATTGCATATAACCCGGAAAAATGTATCGGTACCGTATGCAAATTATGTGCAGAAGCTTGTCCGGAAAAAATTATTACCATGTCTGAAGAGACAGGCAAAGCAGTTATCGATCATCAGAAATGTATTCACTGTCTGGCATGTGCAAAAGTCTGTCCTGCAAAATCCATCAGCTTATACGGCGAATATCAGAAACCAGAATATTTCATTAACAAAGTAGAAGAAGATGCTATTTTCTATTCCCGTTCTGAAGGTGGTTTGACACTGAGTGGCGGCGAACCTACCATGCAGACAGAATTTGCGATTGAACTGTTGCGTGATGCAAAAAAACGCGGTATCACAACTGCAATTGAAACATGCGGGGCGATTCCCTGGGAAAAATGTCATGAAGTATATGATTATTTAGATTATATCCACTTCGACATCAAACACATGAATTCGGAAAAACATAAAGAATGGACTGGTCAGGGGAATGAAATCATTCTGGATACATTCCGCAAAATGCGGGAAGCACATCCAGACGTTCACTGTGTAGCCAGAACGCCTATCATTCCTGGGTTCAATGATACAGAAGAAGATATCATTGCAATCCGTGATTTCGTAAAACAGTTCCCGAACACGGAATATGAAGTGCTGAAATATCATCGTTACGGTACAACCAAATATGAGTTTATCGGCCGCGATTATCCAATGGGCACAGAAGAACTGGATGGGGAATGGTTCAAACATCTGAAAGAAATCAGCTTGCAGTAGTATGATAATGCTGCATCAATAAAAAAGAGTTGTCACATAAAATATGTGATATGTACCCAGAAAACTCAATGACATTGAGTAAAGAGGGGACACATCATATGTGGCAACTCTTTTTATTTTATCTTATCATTTAATTCCAAGGCCCCATCCAAACTACATCCGATGATGCAAAATCTAGTAAAACAAAAGAAAAAGCAGATAACATAATTGTTATCTGCTCTGGCAGGGGCACTAGGACTCGAACCCAGAACACGCGGATTTGGAGTCCGCTGCTCTACCAATTGGAGCTATACCCCTATGAAAATGGCTCCCCAAACTGGACTCGAACCAGTGACATCATGATTAACAGTCATGCGCTCTACCGACTGAGCTATTGAGGAGCATATCCTGGCAATGACCTACTCTCCCACGAAAAGAATACGCAGTACCATCGGCGCTGGA
>JAFYPD010000022.1 GCA_017547685.1 Peptococcaceae bacterium | reverse complement strand
GCCAAACACTCTATCCAACTGAGCTACTGGCGCATATGAAACGGAGAGAGTGGGATTTGAACCCACGATGCAGTTTGACCCGCATACTCCCTTAGCAGGGGAGCGCCTTCGGCCTCTCGGCCATCTCTCCTCGTACCAACTCCGTTAGTATAGCATACGAGAAGATAAATGTCCAGCACTTTTTTAAGATTTTTTCAAAAAAGTGATAAGAAAAACGGAGAGGGTGGGATTCGAACCCACGGAACCCGGCAAGAGTTCAACGGTTTTCAAGACCGCCTCCTTAAACCGCTCGGACACCCCTCCAGAACAGTCTTAATTCTAACAGGAAACCGAACCCTTGTCAAGAATCAGAACAGCTGCCGTGTGTTAGTCCAATGTATTAAAATATAAAGAGATTCATCAAAAAATTTTTTTGAAAATTGCTGTACATTTGCTGATAATCTGATATCATAATGTAAAGCAGTATTTGGTAAAAATGTATCATGGAGAAGGGAGATGGTGGCCAGAATGGAAAATCGATTACAGATTAATATGCTGGGCGGCTTTTCTCTGCAATATAACGGAAAAGTGATTGACTATCAAATCAGCCGTTCTCACAAGCTATGGCTGATTTTAGAATATTTAATTACATTTCGTGAAAAAGAAATTACACAGAATGAACTGATTGAACTGCTGTGGGGGGACGAATTCACAGAAAATCCGGCGAACACGCTGAAAACGCTGCTGCATCGTCTGCGTACCATGCTGGAGGAGCTGGATTTTGCACCGGGTAAGGAAATGATTATCTATAATCGCGGCGTTTATGCCTGGAATCCGAAACTGAATTACGTGGTGGACACGGATCAGTTTCTGTCGCTGTGCACATTGGGCGATGAGGCAGCGGAACCGGAACAGAAGATTATGTATTATCTGAGTGCGCTGGAGTATTATAAAGGCGATTTTCTGCCAAAGTCCTCGCTGGAACCATGGGTTGTACCGATTAACACCTACTACCATTCCGAATATCTGCGGATTGTGCATGCCTGTGTGGCACTGCTGAAAGAACAGAAACGCCTGCATGAAGTTATCACAGTCTGCCAGCAGGCGGTTATTGTGGATCCGTATGAGGAATCGCTGCATTATGAATTAATCAAAGCCATGCTGGAAACCGGGGCCCAGCAGACTGCGCTGAACCACTATGAATATGTGGTGGACTTGTTCTACAGTGAATTCGGGATTAACCTGTCAGAAGAAATGACAGATTTGTATAAAGAACTGATTAAAGTCAGCAACGGGATTGAGGTTGACCTGAGTGTTATCAGTTCCAAGTTGCAGGAGGAAGACGGACGGCCAGGTGCGTTTTATTGTGAATATTCATTATTCAAAGAAATCTATCAGCTGGAAAACCGTTCTTCCAGTAGAAACGGACAGGCGGTATATCTTTGTCTGATGTCTGTCACCGACGGGAACAATAACAAAGTGGATAACAAGAAACATCAGAATGCGGCGATGGGGCAGCTTCGGAAAGCCATTCAGTTCTCGCTGCGCCGGGGCGATGTGTTTACCAGATACAGCGTGTCGCAGTATCTGATTCTGCTGCCAGCCATCAGTTATGAAAACTGTGAGATGGTGCTGAAACGGGTTGTGAAGAATTTCAAAGCGGACAATCCATACTCGAAAGTTACATTAACCTATAAAATGCAGTCAATCACACAGAAAATATGAAACTTTTTCTTTACAAACAAGGTTACAAATGATACACTTTAATTAAATTAAAAATATCATTTGTAACTTTTTTGTTTGCATGGAGGTTTCATCATGTTAAAAAAACATAAAAAACTGATTGGGGTTCTGCTGTGCCTGGCTATGCTGTGTTCTATTGCAGCGCCTGCTGGTGCAGCCATGCTGCCGACCGTGGCATCGGGCACTATGGTGCATTCGAATTCGAAAGTGAAAATCGACGTATCCAATGCCAGAGACGGATACATTATGGTTGCTTACACTGCGGACACACAGAAACGCCTGAAAGTGCGTGTGACAGGCCCGAACAAAACCGTCTATACCTACGACTTAAATCATGACGGGAAGTATGAAGCATTCCCGCTGTCTGACGGAGAAGGCAAATACAGTGTTGGCGTTTATGAAAATACAACCGGCAACAAATACGCCATGGCGTACAGTACAACTGTGACTGTGATGCTAACCGATGACTTTGCGCCGTTCCTGCGTCCGAATCAGTATGTCAGCTTTCATGAAAACAGTGCTGCGGTAAAACAGGCGGAAATCTTGACCAAAGGTCTGAAAACTGACCTGGAAAAAATCACAGCTGTTTATAACTTTGTGGTGACAGGGCTGACTTACGATAAAGAAAAAGCCAAAACCGTGCGCACCGGTTACATTCCGAATGTAGATAACGTGCTGGCCGAGAAAAAAGGGATCTGTTTTGATTATGCTGCGCTGATGACAGCTATGCTGCGCAGCCAGGGGATCCCGACCAAGCTGGTTATCGGTTACACCGGCGATGTGTACCACGCATGGATTCACACCTACATTCCGGAACAGGGCTGGGTGGAAGGTGTTATCTTCTTTGACGGCACCACCTGGAAACTGATGGATCCGACCTTTGCCTCCAGCGCAAAACAGAGCAAACGGATTATGGAGTACATTGGCAACGGCAGTAACTACAGTGCCAAGTATATTTATTAAAAACAGATTGTTATAATCACAAGGAGAGTACTATGAAAGAGAAAGTGTTCGATGCGTCCTATATTTCCGCGTTCTGTATGGAGATGTATCTGATTATTCGGGCTGGTATTCCGTTCAGCGAGGGCATTGCTCTGCTGCGCGAGGATGAGCGGGAACAGCGTCGTCGGACCATTCTGGATCAACTGTCTCAGCGATTAGAATTAGGGGAACCGGTTGCAGCCGCTATGCGTGCTGCGGGCGGTTTCCCTGTTTACGTTGTAGAGATGGTGGAAATCGGCCAGAAAACAGGGCATCTGGAACGGGTCTTTCATGCGCTGGCCGGATACTATGAACGGATGGAGCAATTACAGAAAAGTATTCGCAATACGATAACCTATCCAGCTGTTCTGCTGGTGATGATGCTGGCTGTTGTGCTGGTGCTGCTGGTGAAAGTGCTGCCGATTTTTCAGGAAGCATTTCATCAGCTGGGTGCGGAGCTGTCTCCCGCTGCACAGATGCTGATGCAGGCGGGGCAGTTTATCGGCACATATGGTCTGGGGTTTCTGGTGCTGCTTACAGTAGCCGCAGCGGCAGGCTTTGCGTTTTTGCGGGATGAAACAAGAAAAAAACAGGCCGTGAACTGGCTGCAGAAGGTAAGCGAACGGTGGGAAATCAGTCAGCTGATTGCGTCATCCCGTCTGGCTGATGCGTTAACAATGACACTGTCCAGCGGTATGAATATTGACGATTCGCTGGATATGGCAATGCGGCTGGTACCGGGTGCAGCTATGCAGGAAAAAATTACGCAGTGTAAACGGGAAATGCTGCTGGAGAATAAATCTTTTGCCGATGCCAGCCTGAATAGCGGCCTGTTTGCACCGCTGTACTGCCGTATGCTTGCAGTAGGGTTTCGGGCCGGCAGTATTGATGCGGTAATGGAAGAGGTAGCGCGGCGCTGTGCAGAACAGGTGGATGACAAAATAGAAGCCATGCTGAATCGCGTGGAGCCAACTCTGGTGATTATCATGTCGGTGCTGGTGGGTCTGATTCTGCTATCGGTTATGCTGCCGCTGATGAGTATTATGACAGCCATTGGATAAGGAGCAACGCTTATGAACTGGGTTCGGACATACGGGGCTTCGTTTATTCTGTTTGCAGCGGTTCTGCTGATGATGCTGTACGGCTTCCAGAGCGCGGCACAGAGCAGTGCGGCAGAGCATATGCGTATGACAGAAGATAGTCTGCGCAGAACTGTGGTGAGCTGTTATGCGCTGGAAGGGCGTTATCCGCCCGATATTGATTATCTGCAGCGGGAATACGGCTTACAGATAAATGAAGAAAAATATATTGTACATTACGAAATTTTTGCGGAAAACATAATGCCTGAGATTACAGTGCTGGAGAGGTAGTTAGCGATGCGGAAAATCCAAACAGAAAATCACACAATCAATACCATATTTGTACTGGTTCTGTTCTGTGTGTTTGCTGTTGCTGTTTTGCTGGTGCTGCTGGCTGGAACCGGCGCTTATCAGGATATTGCAGGCCGGATGGAGCGTCAGTATGAGGAACGCACCTGTCTGGCCTATCTGGATGCCAAAGTGCGGCATTATGATGAAGCCGGTATGGTGGCCGTGGAAACCATGGGGGAGTGCGATGTACTGGCTCTCTATGAGGACATTGACGGCGTTCGCTATAAAACGCTGATTTACTGTGCCGATGGATATGTGCGGGAGCTGTTCTTTGAAGACGGTCTGCAGTTTCTGCCGGAGGACGGGCAGCCTGTGGTACCGGCAAAAGCGTTACAGGTGATACAAAAAGGGGATACTCTGATTCAGCTGACTTGCATCGGCGAAGACGGACAGCAGGAGGAACTGCTACTTTATCTGCGCAGCGGGAAGGGGGCAGAGTTTTATGCGTAAACAACATGCCCCGCGGGCAACGCTGTTTCTGATGGAACTGGTGATTGTGATTTTCTTTTTCTCTATCTGCGCCGCAATCTGTGTGAATGTGTTTGGTTCTGCCCGGCAGATGGCAAAGGACAGCGATAATCTCAGCAAAGCAGTGATAGAAGCGCGCAGTGCAGCCAGCTGTTATAAAGCGGCGGAAGGTGATTTACAGGAAACAGCACTGCTGCTGGACGGCGTACTACAGGATGGTCAGCCGGTGATTTTTTATGATAAGCAGTGGAATCCCGGCACACAGCCGCATGAAGATGGATTTTTGCTGTATATAGATGAATTAGAACAGTATGGCGAAGCCAATGTGATTGTGTTAGACTTAAAAGCAGACGAACCTGTTTTTCAGCTGCCGGTAAAAACCAGCGGAGGAGGCGGATTGGATGAAACAGAATGACAAACGCTCCGCCGGCATGCACGTAGGCAGTGCATCTATCATTATGATTTTTGCAGTGCTGTGCCTGACCGTGTTCTCTACGCTGTCGTTTGTGACAGCAAATCAGGAACGGGAACTGGCTGAAAAATCTGCACTGGCCATGCAGCAGTATTATGCAGCTGACTGGCAGTGTGAAGAACAATATGAACAGATTTATCAGAAACTGCGGGCTGGAATTGCTGTGGAGCAGCTGCAGCAGGAACTGGATGTGCAGGTAACAAAACAGGAAAGTTTGTATTATATAACCTATGCTGCTGATATTGACGAAACACAGCAGCTGCAGGTGCGGCTGGCGGTTTCGCAGGACGGCAGTATTCACACTGCGCAGTGGAAAGCGGTTGCTGTGCAGCAGCAGGATTATGATGACACCCTTGCGGTGTGGGATGGAGAGTAGGAAGGTGATAACATGGCAGAACTGGAACAATTACTGAAACAGGCGGTCGAAGCCTGCGCGTCGGATATTTTTATCATGGCCGGGATGCCGCTGACCTATAAAGCCAACGGGAAACTGGTTCACATCAATGAAGAAAAAATCATGCCGCCGCAGTCGGAAGCGCTGGTGCGGGAGATTTATGCCTTTGGCGGGCGCAGTATGGAACAGGTGCTGGCAACGGGGGATGATGATTTCTCGGTCACTGTACCGAAGTTATCCCGGTTTCGCATCAGTATCTATAAACAGCGAGGGAGCCTGGCGGCGGTCATCCGGATTATTCCGTTCGGCATTCCGGACTATAAATCATTGCAGATTCCGGAAAGTGTGATGGCGGTGGCGGAAAAAACGAAAGGGCTGGTTCTGGTAACGGGGCCTGCCGGCGGCGGCAAATCCACCACACTGGCCTGTGTCATTGACCGGATTAATCAGACAAGAGAAGGCCATATCATTACCCTGGAAGAGCCTATTGAATATTTGCACCGCAATGCAAGATGTGCAGTGAGCCAGCGGGAAATCGGGCTGGATACGGAGAGTTATCTGTCCGGGCTGCGCGCCAGCCTGCGTCAGGCACCGGATGTGATTCTGCTGGGCGAAATGCGCGATTACGAAACCATTCGTACAGCTATGACTGCCGCAGAGACCGGACATCTGGTTATTGCGACATTACACACTGTTGGGGCGGCAAACACCATCGACCGTATCATTGACGTATTTCCGGCTAACCAGCAGCAGCAGATAAGGGTGCAGCTGGCCATGGTGCTGCAGACGGTTATTTCACAGCAGCTGGTGCCGCTGGAAGGCGGCGGGCTGGCGCCTGTGTTTGAAATTATGCATCTGAACAGTGCAGTTCGCAACATGGTGCGGGAATCGAAAATCCATCAGCTGGATGCGCTGATTGCATCTTCCGGCGGGGAAGGCATGGTCACCATGGATAACAGCCTGCTGGATCTGGTGAAACAGAAACGGATTTCAAAAGAAACCGCCGTGAAGTTTGCGGCCAATACAGAACTGATGGAAAAACGGATGTCGTTACTGTAGGAGAACGCCATGAATAAAAAATGGATAAAAAACATACTGACTGTATTTTTTCTGGCCGTCTTTGTCTATGCGGCTGGCAGCCTGTATCTTATCTGGCAGGAGTATCAGGCCAGTGATGCCCTGTATAATCAGGCGCAGGAAGAATTTCTGACAGCACCGGAGCTGGAAGAGGAATTTGTAAGCGATGAACCGATTACCTGGCCAACCTTCGCCATCGACTTTGCCCATCTGAAAAACGTGAACAGCGAAGTATCCGGCTGGATCTGGATGTACGATACGGCGGTGAATTATCCGCTGGTACAGAGCAGTTTGAACAACGATGCCTATTTGAATAAAACTTATGACGGCACCATCAACAGTTCGGGCAGTATTTTTATGGATTATCGCAATGCCGGTGATTTTTCCGACACGAACACAGTCATCTATGGCCACAACATGAAAAATGGCAAGATGTTTGCCGGCCTGAAAAAGTTCCAAAATCAGGACTATTATGATGGGCACTGCGAATTTTATATCATGACACCGGAAGGCAACCGGCACTATGAAATTATATCGGCCTTTCAGACCGATGCACTGAGTAATATCTACGACCGCAATTTTGCCAGCCCGGAAGCAAAAGAAGTCTGGCTGAACAAAGTGCTGCGCAATTCGGCCATTTTGTCGTTGTTTACCACCGAAGCGGATGATTCTTTTGTAACGCTGTCCACCTGTGTTTCCGGCGGCGATTATCGTGCCCGTTTTGTTGTAATCGGCCGTCTGGCAGAAATTGAACCTGTTTACAGCGAAGAAATCCCAGATGGAGAAGCAGGGAATTTGTCAGAACAGACAGAAATGAATGTCGAATAAACAAAATGAGGTGACCGATATGAAAAAGAATGTGGCAATTGCGGTGCTGACAGTTGCTGTGATGCTGTTTGGGGCGGGCTGCGGCGGAGATAACGCAGCTCTGGATTCGGTGCAGGTCGATATGTACCAGGAAACCCATACGGTTGGCGATGTGACAGTGGAAGTGACCTATCCGGTTGTTTCCGCAGAAGAAGAGGCTGATAAGCTGATTGAAACATTAAACCGGCAATTCCAGAGTGACGCAGAGGCTTTTGTGGATATGGTAGCTGCCGACTATGCGGAAACAGCGCAGCCGGACGACATGTTTGCCTATCAGGCGGATGTGCTGTTTAATGAAAATGGTATGCTTTCCATCGTAGAGGGGCAGTGCTGCGGGCAGGATTATTTTCAGTATGCGGCAACCTACAGCCTGACCGACGGTGAAAAAATGACCCTGGGCGAACTGATGGACATGAAAGAGGACAAGGCAGAAGAAACCATCATCAAACAGTTTGGCGGTGTCATCCAGTCTTATCCGGATGCATTCAACGATGATGCAGCCGACTATGTGGCCAGCCATATTGATGAAGTGCAGTATTACCGATACAGCGAAGGCCTGGGCGTATTCTTCCCGGTAGGCACCATTGCGCCGGAGGAGATGGGTGTACAGGAAATGGTGATGCAGTAATCAGAAACTGCATATGCTACAATATGCCTAGGCAAATGAAACAATGTGAGGTTGTTCCATAATTTGAGCACTCTCTCTGCACCAGTATCGGGGCGGTAACAATACACATTGTATTATAGTGAACTTCCGGTTTTAACCAGCAATTCCAGCGGCGGTATATACGATACAAATACCCGCTATCCGCCTGGATATACAGAAGGGGCTGTTGCAAAAATCATCAGATTAGATGATTTTTGCGATGCCTCGCTCTCTATGTGCAAAAAACCAGAAAGAATCTTTTGCTTTCATGATTCTTTCTGGTTTTTTTGCGCACTTTAACAAGGGTACTGTTTTTGTG
>JAFYPD010000021.1 GCA_017547685.1 Peptococcaceae bacterium | reverse complement strand
GAACTGAACGGTGTAACTGTTGTTATGACTATCGGTTCCGCTGAATACACTGTAAACGGCGAAGCGAAAACTGCTGACGTTGCTCCATTCATCAACGGTTCCAGAACTATGGTTCCTGTAAGATTCGCTGCGGAAGCGTTCGGTATCAAAGTTATCCCAACTTATGATGAAAACGGCGCTACCGCTGACATCCTGTTCAACCTGTAATTTGTAATTGCATATTGAACGTTCACGGAGATCCCTTTGGGGGTCTCCGTTTTTTTGTGCCCTGCGGGCACGGGTTAATGTGGCTCGGCGCAGAAAGGCGCGCTAATGTCATTGGCCCCTGCAGCGATTGCCTTTAAAACGCTGTAATTTCGCATATAAAGCCTGAAAACAGCCCCGGAGAGGATTTCCCCGGGGCCTTTTGTTTGGAACGGTTTAGCAGAAATATTTCTTCTGGTTGTAATATTCTTTCACGGTCTCCAGGGCTTCGCCAAAGCGCTGATAATGTACGATTTCGCGGGCTCTCAGGAAACGCAGCGGTGCCAGCAGACTTTCGTCGCCGCAGGCCAGGTCCATCAGATATTCGTAGGTCTGTTTTGCTTTCTGCTCGGCAGAGATATTGGCTGTCAGGTCAGTAACCGGGTCTCCCATTCCGGTGATATAGTCGGCGGTCCAGTTATAGCCATTCGGGTCACTATAGAACAGACCGTGGTCGTGCAGGGTATAATAGCCGTCCAGACCGGCTTCTTTCAGTTCACACATGGATGCGTTCTCCATAATCTGATACACCATGGTACCGATCATCTCCATGTGTCCGATTTCCTCGGTGCCAATGTCCGTTAACAGAGCGCGGGTTTTTCCGGTCGGCATAGTGAATCGCTGATTCAGATACTGCAGGCAGGCCGACAGTTCGCCAGCCGGGCCGCCATATTGTGTGATTAAGGTTTTAGCAAATTTTAAATCTTTACATTTTACATCAATGGGAAATTGTAATTTTTTTTCGTAAATCCACATTAAACAGCGCCTCCTCTTTCCCATGGCCATGGGTCGTTAATCCAGCTCCACGGATAAGAAGCCGGACAGTGGCCAAAGTTGTTCATCGGACCGTACATCAGTTCAAAGCTGGATTTTGCTTCCCAGTACTGCTCAAACAGGTAATTATAATCATTAACGGCCTGCTGGTTATCCGGATGGGTATCCAGAAACAGATTGAGGTCAACCAGTGAAAAACTGAGCTGTTGCAGTTCCAGCAGAGCGGTTTCCCGGTTACGGGCAACGCCTGCCGGACTGGCATTGAATTTTTTCATTGCGGACACTCCTTTATTCAGATTTGATCAAATCGTTAGCGTTTTTTCTGCATCCATGGCATGGCAGACATATTCTGCGTTGCAGACATGGCTGGCTGATTACAGGTTACTGGTGTGTAAGGCTGATTCAGTTCGCTGAAAACTGTGCCCACGCACAGTGCTTCTGCCGGCGCCAGCGGGGTGGTATATTCCTGCCAGGGAACGGAGATCATTCCCAGTCGTTCTGCTCTCTGTACAATCATAAACAAACCTCCTTTCCAATGGCCTTGTATATCCTATGAAGTGCCTGTGCCAATGGTGCGTGTGCATACAGAATAATTCATAAAGCAGACTTGTAAAAGGAGAAGGCAATGCATATAATAATAGGTACTGTGTCGTAATTGGCATCTGGTGAATATCCTATGACAGAATTGTGAAACAGAAAGGGGCGAGGCACTTGCCAAAAACAGATACCATCGCCAAACTGGCGTTACTGCTTGCCACCATTATCTGGGGCAGCTCTTTTATTGTTATGAAAGATGCACTGGACAATATCGGTACATTTTTTCTGCTGGCGGTGCGGTTCACTGGTGCCTGCCTGCTGCTGGCCATTGTGTTTTTCAAAAAATTAAAAAAACTAAATAAAGAAGTTGTGAAAGCAGGCTTTGTAATGGGAACGGCACTAATTGCCGCCTATATTCTGCAGACCTTTGGCCTTGCCGAGACAACACCGGGCAAAAATGCCTTTCTGACAGCCGGCTACTGTATACTGGTGCCGTTTCTGTTCTGGGCAGCGGCAGGCACACGCCCCGACTGCTATAACATTGCAGCCGCTGTTATGTGTGTCGCAGGGATTGGTCTAGTTGCACTGGATGATAATCTCACTATGGGGCGCGGTGATATTCTGACGCTGATGTGCTGTGTGTTTTATGCACTGCATATTATTGTGTCGGCTCGATATACGCAGACTTTTGACGTAATGCTTTTAACACTGCTGCAGTTCTTTTTTGCAGCCCTGTGGAGCTCTGTGCTGTGTCTGATCTTTGAACCGCTGCCAGCCATGGCGGAAGTGCCGCCGTATACCTGGTTCAGTCTGGCGTATCTGTGTGTGTTTGCCACCGCCGGTGCTCTGTGGTTGCAGACATACGGCTTAAAATACACCGCACCGTCTGCCGGAGCGTTAATTTTAAGTCTGGAATCGGTGTTTGGTGTTCTGTTCTCCGTGATGATGGGTGCAGAAGCGGTAACTCCGCGACTGCTGCTGGGTTTTGCAGTTATCTTTATTGCTATTGTGGTATCGGAAACCAAACTGGAATTTCTGTATAAAAAGAAGCATCCGCCCAAATATAAAGCGCGAATGAATGAGGATAAATAAAAATAAGCCATTGCACAAGCAAATTTGTGCAGTGGCTTATTGCATTTTTACAGGGAAAAATATAACCTATAATTATGATTTATCATTTATTTGAGTTTCGCTTTGATAAACTGGGTGAATGCAGAAGCATAGTAGTCAGCCAGTGTGCTGCCGCTTTTTACATCATAGTACGGTACGGAGCTGCCCAGTTCCTGTTCAAAGTTCAGGAATTCCTGGTCAAGATCCAGCCGTTCAATGCCAGGCAATCTGGTTACCATGTTTTTCAGGCGATGTTCGAAAATCTCCAGGTGACCTTTCATTGTAACTCTCCTTTCTGTTTGTTACGCTGTTACTTATTCTAGCGCAAACGGAAAAATAAATAAAGTCTTTTTGAAAAAATGGTTGTGTTTTATATTGCGCTCGATATATAATTATGAGTGTAAGATACCGTGAGCAGGCGGCCTGATGGGCTAATTAGAATACACTAATTCTGCTGGATTTATGAATCAGAATTTCAAGGCAGGAGAGAATCGATGGCGAGAGTTCGCAAACAGCCAGGCACAAGAGAGGCTTTGCTGCAGTATGCACCTGTTGTTGTGCTGGAGCCGCAGCTTTACAAAGGAAAATGGCAGGACAATTTTGGAAACGGCAACCCTGTGCAGATGGAAATTGGTATGGGGAAAGGGCGTTTTATCAGTACGATGGCACGCCAGAATCCGGACATTAACTTCATTGGTGTGGAAGTCATCGAGGAAGTATTGCTGGATGCGGTGAAACGGATGAATCGTGCAGGAGGTATTCCGGAAAATCTGCGTCTGGTATGGATTAATGCCTCTTTATTAGACGAACTTTTTGCGCCGGGTGAAATTGACCGCATTTTTCTTAATTTTTCCGACCCGTGGCCAAAAACACGGCATGCAAAACGCCGGCTGACTCATGCGTCGTTTCTGGAACAGTATGCAGCGGCATTAAAGCCAGGGGGACAGGTTCATTTCAAAACTGATAATCAGGGGCTGTTTGAATTTTCCCTGAACGAGTTCAGCGGATGTGGCTGGAAACTGCAGAATATTCAGCTGGACATGTACAAAAAACTGCCGGCAGGCAATGTGGCAACCGAGTATGAAACAAAATTTCATGCAGCGGATATGCCGATTTACAGATTGGAAGCAATCAAACCCAATTGAGCCGATTAAATCGGGGGCTGAATATCAGCCAAAGATTTTATATACTTTTTATATTTTTAAGGAGGCTTAGTCCAATGAGCAGTGCTTATATTGAACAGGTCATTGAAGACGTTAAAAAAAGAAATCCAGGTGAACCAGAATTCATCCAGACAGTAGAAGAAGTTCTGCGTT
>JAFYPD010000020.1 GCA_017547685.1 Peptococcaceae bacterium | reverse complement strand
GTTTATACAGGGAATCTTTCAGGTTACAGTTACAGAGGCATAAAAACAATGACAGAGGATGCTGTTGATGCTGTTATTGTTTTTATGCCTCTGTTTTTTTATATTAATTCATTTTTTCACAAATACTAGAAAGAAAAAATCTGAAATAACAACAAGGAGGAATCAGTATGGAGAAAAAAACCCCGCTGTATGACTGCCATGTGGCAGCAGGCGGCAAAATTGTACCGTTTGGGGGCTATCTGCTGCCGGTACAGTACGAAACAGGTGTAATCAAGGAGCATATGGCAGTTCGTACCGAGTGCGGTCTGTTTGATGTTTCCCACATGGGGGAAATCATGCTGACTGGTCCGGATGCGCTGAGCAATGTGCAGATGGTAACCACTAACGACTGCAGCGGTATGTATGACGGTCAGGTTCGATACAGCCCGATGTGCAATGAACAGGGCGGCGTGGTAGATGATATTCTGGTTTACAAGGTAAACGACAATGCCTATCTGCTGGTTGTGAATGCATCCAACAAAGACAAGGATGCTGCATGGATTTCCAGCCACTTATCCGGCGATGTGAAATTTGAGGATATTTCTGAATCGGTGGCGCAGGTAGCATTGCAGGGGCCAAATTCAGTTCCAATGTTAGCAAGTCTGGTTGCAGACGAGCAGATTCCGAAAAAATACTACAGTTTCGTGCAGGAAGCCGATGTGCAGGGTATCAGATGTTTAATTTCCCGCACCGGTTACACCGGGGAACTGGGTTATGAACTGTACTGTGCTGCGGAAGACGGCCCGAAACTGTGGAACTTACTGCTGGAAGCAGGCAAAGCATACGGCCTGATTCCTTGCGGGTTAGGTGCCCGTGACACCCTGCGCCTGGAGGCAGCGATGCCATTATACGGCCATGAAATGGATGACACCGTAACACCGCTGGAAACCGATCTGGGTTTCTTTGTAAAACTGGACAAAGCAGATTTTATCGGTAAAGATGCACTGGTGGCAGCCGGTGAACCAAAACGCTGCCGCGTTGGTTTAAAAGTGACAGGCCGCGGCATTGCCCGGGAACACTGCCCGGTTTATGTAGGCGATCAGCAGATCGGGATGACCACATCCGGTACCCATTGTCCGTTTATCGGTATGCCGGTAGCCATGGCACTGGTAGACAAAGCATACGGTGAAATCGGCACCGAGGTGGAAATTGAAATCCGCGGGCGCAAAGTGACAGCGGAAGTGATTCCGCTGCCATTCTATAAACGCCCGAAAAAATAATAGGGCTGGTCAAAATTCCGTATAACTGCGTTGTTTTCCAATTTGCTTGCTTGCGTACCTTCAAGTACGCGGCGCTTCACAAATTGAAAAGCCGCCTTGTTCTACGAAATTTTTCCGGCGCCCTGGTTTACAGGCAAGACAGTTTAATACTGACAAATAAATAATTAAAATCAATTGGAGGAATTTACAATGGCAACTTTAGAAAATCTGAAATACACAAAATCTCATGAATGGGTACTGGAACATGCTGACGGTACTGTAACAGTAGGCTTAACCGACTATGCACAGCAGGAACTGGGCGATTTGGTATTCGTAAACCTGCCGGCTGCCGGCGATGATGTAACTGCCGGCGAACCGTTCGGCGATGTGGAATCTGTAAAAGCAGTATCCGATGTATTCTGCCCGGTAAGCGGCACCGTAGCAGAAGTGAACGAAGAACTGCTGGATGCACCGCAGTTAATCAACGAAACACCATATGATGCATGGCTGATTAAAGTAGAAAACGTAAGCGGCAGTGAAGAACTGCTGAGCGCAGCGGAATATGAAGCATTTATCGCACAGGGAGAATAATATGGGACAGTATATACCATCTACCAGAGAGGAACAGCAGGAAATGCTGGCTGCCATCGGTGCTGAGTCGGTGGCTGCCTTTTTCAAAGATGTTCCCGATTCGGTTCTGCTGAAAGAACCCTTAAACCTGCCAGCCGGGAAATCGGAGCTGGAAGTGCGCAGAGAAGTGGAAGCCATGAGCCGACAGAATAAAGTATTCGGCACCATTCTGCGCGGTGCCGGTGCATATCAGCACTATATCCCTTCCATCGTAAAATACATTTCTGCAAAAGAAGAATTTGTGACCGCATATACCCCGTATCAGGCGGAAATGAGCCAGGGGATTCTGCAGTCTATCTTTGAATATCAGACTATGATTTGCGAGCTGACCGGTATGGATGCCTCAAACGCCAGTGTGTACGACGGTGCTTCCGCTGCGGCAGAGGCTGTGGCGATGTGCCGTGACCGCAAACGTACCGTTGCGCTGGTATCGGCTACCACCCATCCGGATGTGGTGGCAACCATCCGTACCTACTGCTACGGTGCAGGCTATGAAATGCGTATGGTGCCGGAAAAAGACGGCCGTACCGATGCAGCAGCACTGGCAGAAGCCTTAACGGCTGATGTGTGCTGTTTCTATGTACAGCAGCCGAACTTCTACGGCAACTTTGAAGATTGCACAGCACTGGGCGAAACCGTTCATCAGGCCGGTGCAAAATATATCATGGGCTGCAATCCGATGGCGCTGGCCGTGATGAAAACGCCGGCGGCCTGCGGTGCAGATATTGCTGTGGGCGAAGGGCAGCCGCTGGGCATGCCGCTGGCATACGGCGGTCCGTATCTGGGCTTTATGGCTGCAACCTCAGCTATGACTCGTAAACTGCCTGGCCGTATTGTAGGGGAAACAAAAGATGCTGACGGCAACCGTGCCTATGTATTAACCCTGCAGGCTCGCGAACAGCATATTCGCCGTGAAAAAGCGTCCAGTAACGTATGCTCCAACCAGGCGCTGTGTGCTTTAACCGCAGCGGTTTATATGAGCACCATGGGGCCGGAAGGCGTGAGACAGGCAGCAGGTCAGTCCATGAGCAAAGCCCATTACTTTGCACAGCTGCTGGCAGAGATTCCAGGCGTAACCGTACAGAATCAGGGCGCATGGTTCCATGAATTTGTGACAACGCTGCCGGTTGCGGCTGAAACTGTACTGAATGCGCTGGCCGAACAGGATATTCTGGGCGGTCTGCCGGTAAAAGAAGGCGTACTGTGGTGTGTTACTGAAGTAGTAAGCAAAGAACAGCTGGACAAAGCAGCAGCTGTTATCAGGGAGGTGTGTGCAGCATGCAGCTGATTTTTGAAAAAAGCAAACAGGGCAGAGGCAGTATGATGCTGCCAGCCTGTGATGTGCCGGAAGTTATATTGCCGGAAGAATTGCAGCGGGAAAAGGCGTTGCGCCTGCCGGAGTTATCGGAAACAGAAATCAGCCGTCATTACACGGCGCTGGCAAAACGGGCCCACGGTGTCAACGACGGGTTCTATCCGTTAGGATCCTGTACCATGAAATATAATCCTCGCATTGATGAAGAGATGGCTGCGCTCCCGGGGTTTGCAGGCATTCATCCGTTACAGCCTGCTGAAACAACAGCAGGATGCCGGCAGGTGCTGGATACTGCAAAACAGTATCTGTGTGAAGCAACCGGTATGGACGATATCACGTTCCAGCCTGCCGCTGGTGCCCACGGGGAATTCACCGGCTTACTGCTGATGAAAGCCTATCACGAGGCGAGAGGCGATTTTAACCGCAAAAAAATCATCATTCCTGATGCGGCACACGGCACCAACCCTGCCAGTGCTGTAATGGCCGGGTTCACTGTAATTACCATCCCGTCCAATGAACACGGCTGCGTTGACCTGGATGCACTGCGTGCAAACGTGGGCGAGGATACCGCCGGGCTGATGCTGACCAATCCGAATACCGTGGGGATTTTTGACCCGAATATTTTAGAAATCACCGATATGATTCATAAAGCCGGTGGCTTAAACTACTATGACGGCGCAAACTTCAACGCCATCATGGGTGTGGTTCGTCCCGGCGATATGGGCTTTGATGTTGTGCATCTGAACCTGCACAAAACATTTGCGACACCGCATGGCGGCGGCGGCCCGGGCAGCGGCCCTGTGGCATGCAAAGCCATTCTGGCACCGTACCTGCCGGCTTCTGCTATTCAGAGCGGACAGGACGGCACCGAAGGAAAACTGCAGCTGAAAGCATTCTACGGCAACTTCCTGGTTGTGCTGAGAGCCATGACCTACATGCTGACGCTGGGTGCAGAAGGCATCCGCAGTGCCTGTGAAGGTGCGGTATTAAATGCCAACTATATGATGAAAGGCATGCAGGATGTGTATCCGGTTGCTTATGCCGGTGACCACTGTATGCATGAATTTGTACTGGATCTGGAACACCTGAAAAAAGAGACCGGTGTTTCTGCATTAGATGTGGCAAAATCGCTGATTGACAACGGCATTCATCCGCCAACCATGTACTTCCCGCTGATTGTGCATGAAGCGCTGATGTTTGAACCAACAGAAACCGAATCCCGCGAAACACTGGACGAAGCTATCGAAATCATGCACCAGCTGTATCAGATGGCCCGTGAAGACAGCGAGCAGATGCATCACGCTCCGCATCATGCACAGATTAAACGGCCGGATGAAGTACTGGCTGCCCGCCAGCCGGTGCTGCGTTATCAGTGGGAGCAGGCGTAAGACAATACAATAAAACGACAGACAGAAGGTGAGTGCGATGATTGACCAGACTTATTACTATATACAGGAAGGATATGACCCGTTTCAGAATCTGGCAACAGAACAGCATTTGATGGAAACCGTGCCGGAGAACAGCTGCATCCTGTATTTGTGGCAGAACCGGCATACGGTGGTCATCGGAAAAAACCAGAACTGCTGGAAAGAGTGCAGACTGCAGCAGCTGGCCGATGACGGCGGCCTGATGGCCCGCAGACTGTCGGGTGGCGGTGCTGTCTATCATGATCTGGGCAATCTGAACTTCACCTTTCTGATTCATAAAGCAGATTATCATGTTTCCCGCCAGCTGGATGTGATTCTGAAAGCACTGGAGCTGCTGGGTATCTCTGCGGAGAAAAGCGGCCGCAATGATTTGCTGGCCGACGGCAGAAAGTTTTCCGGCAATGCCTTTTATGAAAACGGGAACCGGTGTTATCATCACGGCACGCTGATGGTGCAGGTGGACCGGGAACAGCTTGGCAAATACCTGCAGGTATCAGCCAGCAAGCTGAAGAGCAAAGGCGTAGCTTCCGTGCAGGCCAGAGTGGTTAACTTAACCGAATTAAAACCGGAGCTGACTATCGAACAGCTGAAGCAGGCACTCATTGATGCCATGGAACTGGTATATGAGCACAAAGCCCGGCCATGGCCGCAGGAGAATCTGGATATACAGCAGGTGGAAGCCTACCGGCAGCATTATGCATCGGATGCCTTCCGGCTGGGACGGCGCATTCCGTTCAGCTGGGAGATGACCCATCGCTTTGCATGGGGCGAGATTCAGCTGCAATGTGAAGCCAACGAGGGGAAACTCAAACAGGTACAGATTTATTCTGACGCGATGGATGCCGGCCTCATAGAGCAGATGGCATTACAGCTGCAGGGGTGTGCCTTTGGCAGTAAAGCGATGGCTGAGCGGCTGATGCAGATGGAACATCGGCAGGAGATAACAGATTTGTGTGAGTATCTGCTGGAATTGAATATGTAAAATAAAAAATATGGAGAAGCCGCTGAAATGGCAAACGCTGATTTCGGCGGCTTTTTTGGAACAGAGGAGGATTGCTGCAATGCAATATGATGTACTTGTAATCGGCGGCGGCCCGGGCGGGTATGTATCGGCTATTCGCGCCAGCCAGCTGGGCATGAAGACAGCACTGATTGAAAAACGGGAACTGGGCGGCACCTGCCTGAACAGAGGCTGTATCCCGACCAAAACCCTGATGCATACCGCCAATCTATACCGGGAAGCCGGCGAATGTGAAGCGCTGGGCCTGCAGATGGGGGAACGCAGCTATGATTTTGAAAAAATCCATCAGCGTAAAAATGATGTGGTGGCCCAGCTGCGCGACGGCATCGGTCAGCTGCTGAAAGCCAATAAAGTGGACGTGTATCAGGCTGCAGGAAAAATTGTGGACGGCAATACGGTACAGGCCGGGGAAGAAACATTGACAGCCGGTCATATTCTTATTGCCGCCGGTTCGGTGCCGGCAGTGCCGCCAATCAAAGGCGCCGATTTGCCTGGTGTGGTAACCAGTGATGCGCTGCTGGAAGAACAGGGTGTGAACTGCGAACGGCTGCTGATCATCGGCGGCGGTGTGATTGGGGTAGAAATGGCTTCCATTTACGCATCGCTGGGCAAACAGGTTACCATTGTGGAGGCAGCAGAACGGATTCTGCCGCCGATGGACCGGGAAATTTCCCAGAACCTGTCCATGATTCTGAAAAAACGCGGTGTGACCGTATTTACATCCGCTATGGTTTCGGAAATCAGCAAAACCGACAGCGGCCTGCTGTGTCACTTTACCGATAAAAAAGGTGAACAGACAGCAGAAGCCGATGTGGTATTAATCAGTGTGGGCCGCAGGCCTTGCACAGCAGGGCTGTTTGCCGAAGGCTTTGCGGTAGAACAGACAGAGCGCGGTTTCATCGCTGTGGATGATAAATTCCGCACCTCGGCGCCGACTATCTCCGCCATCGGCGATGTGATTGGACGCATGCAGCTGGCCCACGCCGCGGAGGCCCAGGGCATTGCTGCGGTAGAATATATCAGCGGTCTGGAACAGGCCAGTGTCAACTGTGATTTAGTGCCGTCCTGCGTATACACCACACCGGAAATTGCATCGGTGGGCATTACTGCCGATGAAGCAAAAAAACAGGGCCGTGAAGTCACCACCGGCAAATATGTGATGAACGGCAATGCAAAAACCATCATTGAACAGCAGGACAGAGGCTTTATCAAAGTGGTATTTGATAAAGAAACCGATGTTATCATCGGGGCTCAGCTGATGTGCGCCCGCGCAACCGACCTGATTACCGAACTGGTCACAGCCGTATCGCTGGGATTAACCAGAGAACAGCTGGCTCGCACCATGCGGCCGCATCCGACCTTCTGCGAAGGGATTACAGAAGCGGTGGAGGGGGCAAGTGGACATAGCATTCATACTGCCCCAAGTAGACGGTAAGGCTTGTCTTTTTTGCATCTGGCTGTGTTGTTTTTGATTTTTCTCGCCTTGCGTACCATATGTACGCGTCGCTCGAAAAATCAAAAGCCGCCTTGTCAGATACAAAAAATCCTCCGCCTTGCAAAAAGGGGTATCCTGTTTTAAAATATTTTTGCGTTATACAGGGACGGTACAGTGAATTTTGATATCACCTGCCAGATTCACGACTTGCATTCTATAGTGGCAGATACATTTTTACAAAAAAGCAGAACAGGCAGTATTGCGAGCGGCGCCTTCCGAATTGAGGCGGACTTTGACGATGACTGTTCAACTGTGACGGAGTTGGCGCTTGCGCCGAATCCGTCAAAAGTGAACAGTCGAGGAAATGTCCGAGGAACTGAGGGAAAGCCGTCGAGCAAACTGCCTGTTGCTGCTTTATGTGGCATTATAATAATGAATCCGTTCTGAAACGGTCGCGAGAACAATAAAAATGACCTGTATCGCTGACAAATCTGTTATGGATACAGGTCGTTTATTTTCTCATGCAATAAAATTGAAATAGCCCAGCACCAGAATCCCCAGTACGATACGGTAATACCCGAAGGCTTTGAAGTCGTTTTTCTTGATGTAGCTCATCAGGAATTTGATCGCCAGAATGGATACCACAAAAGCCACAATCATACCGGTAATCAGGATGATGGTTTCCGCCATAGTGAAGGAAAAACCGAATTTCAGCAGTTTCAGGAGGCTTGCCCCGAACATAACCGGGATGGCCAGATAGAAGCTGAACTCAGCAGCAATAAAGCGGGAGTTGCCCAAAAGCAGTGCCCCTAAAATAGTGGAGCCGGAGCGGGAAGTACCAGGAATTAACGATAATACCTGAAATGCGCCGATGGCCAGCGCCATTTTCCAGCTCATCTGCGAAAAGCTGGTGATAGCAGGGGAGCGGTGCCTGTTGTAGTTTTCCACCACGATAAACAGAATCCCGTACACAATCAGCATCAGGGAAACCACCTGATAGTTGTGGAAGTGTTCGGTAAACCAGTCATCCAGCGGAATCCCGATAACAGCCGCAGGGATAACCGCAATGATAACCTTGATCCACAAATCCCATACGTCCCGTTTCATCCATCCCTGAAAGCCTTTCACCTTGCGCTGAAACGGCCACAGCTTGTGAAAATACAGCACCACAACAGCCAGGATGGCACCGAGCTGAATGACAACGTTAAACATTTTCAGAAATTCTGCCGATACATTCAGCTGCAGAAATTCTTCCACCAGAATCATATGTCCGGTGCTGGAAACCGGCAGCCACTCGGTAATCCCTTCCACAATGCCGATGATGATAACTTTCAGCAATTCCGATAAAAAATCAGTCATGATTGCAATCTCCTAATCGATAATAATCTGATATATGTACAAATCGTCCTTTGCTACAATACTTGATTTAAATGTGTTTGTCAAGAGTTTGCAGGGGATATTTGCTGCGGATAAAACATTGTAATGTGTTGCAAGAAAAACAGATAACCGCATGGAGTCAAAACATGCGGTTATCTGCGGAGCGTGGGTTATAAAATCTGCTGTAATGCTGTGCTATTGTAATGAGCTGCGAACATCATTCAATTGCTGCTGCAGATTGTGGATTTTCTCCTCTTTCAGCATCAGCTGTTCTTCGTACTGCTCGTGGACAGCCTGCAGCTGCTCTTCGTACTGCTCGCGGACAGCCTGCAGCTGCTCTTCATGCTGCTGATTTATGCTTTGGATCTGTTCGCTGTGCTGTTCCTGTGTCATCTGGAGCTGTTCATTATATTGTGCATGTACTTCGTTCAGCTGTTCGTTATAGTGCTCCTGCTGCATCCGGATTTCTTCCTGATAGCTCTGTTCCAGCGCATTGCGTTTGTCACGCATTTCATTTAGCTTAAAGTTTTTTGCCTGTGTTTCGCTCATAATCAGCGTTACTTCGGCAGGCGGATAATTATCCGGAATATAGCCCTGTTTCGCTAAACCCAGTGAGAAACGCATAAGCGCAAATTCATCCACGGTACATTCCAGATAGTAGTAATTCTCCTGCTGCATATCTGCTTTTTGAAGCGAAATCGAATAAAAATCTTCTGGCGCTGTTATCTCAATGATAACTTTATCGGTCAGTGTATTATCGTACTGGATATCATATCCGTTTATGGTCCAGTAGGTGGCGTCCAGTTTAAACAGTTCACTGCCGGAAAGCGGCGCCTCCAATGTTACCACTTCGGATTTCAGCTGCGGAAGAGAAGGGTCAGCCGGACTGGTTCGATAATCCGCCACTTTGTATTCGCTCAGCTCAAACACCGAGATGCCGCACCCCAGACCGATGCATACTACGCCCAGAATGGAGAGAAGCACATACATGCTGAAGGTTTTTTTAAACAGTTTCATGCTTGTCACCTCCAATGCCGAATACAAACTGCAGAAGAATACCGGTTGCCACAACCGAGAACAGAGCGCAGCCCAGAATCATCAGGAACGGGCCGAACAGTTTGTAACCCATTACAAGAAATACAAGGCCTGTGGCCGATGCTGCAATGAGCCCCAGTGCGGCGCATCCGGCCATCAGCAGGAAGAAGAATGCGATAAACCGGCAGCAGAACACGATAATTTTCATGCAGAGTTCGCCCAGCGAAATATCCGGAAACGGAATTTTGACCGGTTCCCGGCCTTCCCGTTTTGCAGCGCGCAGTTCGCGGCTTTCCGCTGCTTTCTGTTTCATGCGGGCAAAGGCTTCGCTGGTCTGTTCCGCCATACTGCCTGCATAGTTTTTTGCACTGTCAAAATGCTCGTCCAGATGGAGATTTTCCATGCGGAACGGTTCTTTTGGAGAACTGTTCAGAACAGGCGGTTCTAACGGCTGGTAATCAATCAGGATGTAGCGTCTGATAAAGAACACAACCAGATAAACGGCGAGTGCCATGTAAATAATCCACGCGAAGAAGGCGATAACATCATACAGTACACGCCCAATCCAGAACTGCCAGATAGTGCTGCGCAGAAGGGCGCCAAAGAAAGCGCCGCCAATCAGAATCACGCCCAGGAACGCTGCCAGAAAACATGCCTGTAAAAACAGCTTAAATAAATCACGCATGCTGTAATGAAACAGCGTATCAAACATACTGCTTACAAAATGAGCGCAGCTTTTTACATAATAGCCGATGCGCGATGCAGCGGCACTGCCCGGCGGCTGGTAATCGGTGTTTAAGTGATAGGCATCCAGCAGTTCTTTCACCAGTTCTTCCGGGTCGCCGAAGCCTTCAATGGCTTCTTCTTCCGATAAGCCGGAGTCCATTTTCATATCGATGTGTTCTTCGTATTCGTTTAACAAATCGGCTCGTTCACTATCGTTGAGCACCATGAGCCGCTGTTCTAAAAAGGTAAGAAATTCTGTCTTTGTCATGGGGTATCACACTCCTTGATAAAAGTTATAACGCTCTCGTTAAACTGGAGCCATTCATTTTTTAACGCTTCTTTATACATCTCGCCGACTTTGGTGAGATGATAATATTTTCGCGGTGGACCTTCTGAAGATTCGCGCAGATAGGTTTCAAAATATTTTTCGTTGGTTAAGCGTTTCAGAAGCGGATAAATGGTACCTTCATTCACTTCAATAATTTTGGAAACCTCGCTGACGATTTCATAGCCGTACATGTCCTTCCTGGCCAGGGAAAGCAGTACAACCATCTCCAGCACGCCTTTTTTGAATTGTGCATTCAAAAACACCACCTCCTTACGAGTTATATGTTATACCTACTACCTTGTATTGTCAAGTACTAAAAAATAAAGAATAGTAAAAATACATGTATCACATCAATTGCATGCTGCGAAATCTGTGATATAATAAACTGAAAAACCGGTTAATTTATGGATATAAATTCAGATGAGGGGTATCACATGACAATCAAAACAGTTTTATTTGATATGGACGGCACGCTGCTGAACATGGGAGAAAGTGCTTTTGAAAAAGAATATCTGAAACGGATGGTACTGTTTCTGGAACAGCGTTATCCGGGCAGAGGGAAAGAGATTGTAAAAGCAGTGGGCTGCGGCGCAGAGGTGATGAAAGCCAGCGACGGCACCAGAACCAATCTGGAGGTGTTCTGGGAAGCTTTTGAAAAAGCAAGCGGCAAAACCCAGGACGAAATTGAACCGGTGATTACGCAGTATTATCAGACCGATTTTACCCACATCGGCGACACCTATGTACCGGACAGCAACATGCAGGAAGCGGTTCGTCTGCTGGCACAGAAAGGCTTCCAGCTTCTGGTGGCCACCACACCGGTCATCCCTCGCATTGCAAACGAGGAGCGCGTGCGCTGGAGCGGGTTAAGCGATATTCCGTGGGTGGATGTTACCAGCTTTGAAACATACAACTACAGCAAGCCGAATGTGAAGTATTTTCAGCAGATTTGTGAAAAATACAATCTGAATCCGGCGGAATGTATGATGGTTGGTGACAGCCTGGTAAAAGATTATCCGGCCACGGAACTGGGCATGGATTTTTATCTGCTGCTGAATGAGGATTCTCCGGAAGCGGAACAGGCATTCACCGGCAGAAAAGGGGACAGAAAAGCATTTCTGAAGTTTGTACAGAGCCTGTAAGATACATGCTGCACCGGATGTGCGAAACAGGAGGGAGGGGCCTGCATGATTGATTTTGCCAACATACAGAAATACAGAGAGAACAACCGCATTGAGGCAAAGCGGTCTCTCGGCGGGCTGCCGAAAAGCCTGTGGGAAACCTATTCGGCCTTTGCCAATACCCTGGGCGGCATTCTGCTGCTGGGGGTGGAGGAACACAAAGACAAATCGCTGCATCTGGTCAATCTGCCGGACCCGGAAGCGCTTGTGCAGGAATTTTTCAGTATGCTCAGCAATCCGAAGAAAGTAAATGTCAATATTCTGTCAGAGCAGGATGTTTCCATTGAAGAAATTGACGGAAACCGCATCATTGTAATTGATATCCCCCGGGCGCAGCGCTACAGCAGGCCGGTATATGTGGACGGCGACCCGTTTACAGGTACCTACCGGCGCAGCGGGGAAGGGGATTACCGGTGTACCCGGGAGGAAGTACTGGCTATGATGCGCGATGCCGCTGTGCAGACGCAGGATATGGCAGTGCTGAATGACAGCAGCCTTGCAGATTTAGATTATGATACGGTGCATCGCTATCGGATGCGAATGAAGGAGCGGCGGCCAGGCCAAGCCTGGGAAACACTGGACGACACAGCATTTTTATATCAGCTGGGTGCCGCTGGCAAAAGCACAGACGATTTGCTGCATCCAACTGCGGCCGGGCTGCTGATGTTCGGGCGGGAAACGGCAATTATTCGCCAGTATCCGCATTATATGCTGGATTATCAGGAACAGAGCGGTGATGCAGGACAGCTGGAAGAGCATATTACGTCTTCTTCCGCTGACTGGAGCGGCAATCTGTACGATTTTTATTTTCGTGTATATGAAAAACTGACACAGGCCATCCCTGACACAACCGATCAGGCCTCCATCCGCAGTGCGCTGTGCGAGGCGCTGGCCAACTGCCTGATTCATGCAGATTATCAGGGTTCGCGGGGCATCGTGATTCTCAAAAAGAACGATGCCGTGGTGTTCTCCAATCCGGGAACCTTCCGGATTGATGTGCGGGAGGCGAAAAACGGCGGGATTTCTGACCCGCGAAACGCTGCACTGCTTCGTATGTTCAGCCTGATTGGTGCGGGGCACGGCACAGGGCGCGGGATGCCGCATATCTATGATGCGTGGGAGCAGCGCGGCTGGGATGACCCTGTTGTGCAGGAGCTGTTTGCACCGGACCGCACCACACTGACACTGACCTTTGGCGAAGCGCGAACATACAAAACAATGAAAACAGCAATGACCCATAAAGAAGCCATTGTTGATTACCTGACCGATCATGTCACCGGCAGCAATGCTGATTTCAGAAGAATCTCAGGGCTGAGCGCCGCCCGCGTGATTATGATTCTCAAAGAACTGCTGCAGGAGGAAATCATCGTGGCGGAAGGCAACCGCCGAAACAGAGTATATAAACTGAAATCCTGATGAATTGATGGATGTCACAGTAGAACAGCCCTCCGGCTTTTCAACCGGAGGGCTGTTCTGCTGTGAAGCGGATGGATTAGAAAAATGTGACAGGGGTATGGCATAAATGCGAGAATAATGTTACAAATCCATATTAAAAACCAAGAAAAATGTTACAGAAGAGTGGATAAAACATGAGAAAAATGTTACAATACATAATATGAAACTTGTAACGCGGGAAAAGATTGATTGCTGAGGTGATAACTATGCTGCGCAGAAAAGCGTACGAAAAACTGCTTGACTGGAAACAGAGCGAGCATAAAAAGGCCCTTTGTATGATTGGTGCCCGCCAGACAGGGAAAACAACGCTGGTTCGCCAGTTTGGCAAAGAACAGTACGACTGTTTTGCTGAGCTGAATTTTCTGACCGATGAAAAGGCCGCACAGATTTTTTCCGGCACGTTATCGGCAGAACAGATTATGATTAATTTGACGGCTTATGTGCAGAAGAAAATGGAGCCAGGAAAAACGCTGATTCTTCTGGATGAGATACAGGAATGTCCGGAAGCTCGTACAGCCATAAAATTTCTTGTGGAAGACGGCAGATTTGATTATATTGAAACCGGTTCCCAGCTGGGGGTTCGTTATAAGGAGGTACGTTCCTATCCGGTGGGGTTTGAGGAAATCTATTATTTATATCCGATGGATTTTGAGGAATTTTTGTGGGCAAATGATGTACAGCCGGAAACCGTGCACTATTTGAGAACCTGCTTTGAGAAAAAAGAAGCTGTGTCAGATTCGGTGCATACAACGATGCTGCAGCTGTTTTATACCTATATGGTTGTCGGTGGTATGCCACAGGTTGTGCAGACTTATGTGAATACGCATGATATTGGAAAAACCGTGGAGAATCAGCTGGATATTCTGGCGCTATACCGGCTGGATATTGCCAAGTATGCATCAGATAGCGATAAAATAAAAATCCGTGCTATTCTGGATGCGATACCGGCGCAGCTGAACGATAAAAACAGACGGTTTATATTGAACAGCATTGACAAGAATGGAAGGCAGAATCGTTATGCCAACAGTTTTGACTGGCTGGCAGAAGCCGGCGTTGCACTGCCCTGCTATAATGTCACAGAACCGCAGCCGCCTCTGCAGCTGAATGAAAAACATAATCTCTTTAAGCTGTATATGGCTGATACAGGACTGCTCTGTGCAGCCTGTATGGAGAATGTTCAGTTTGATATTTTAACAGGAAATCTGGAAATTAACATGGGCAGTATTCTGGAAAACTGTATGGCGCAGGAAATTAAAAGCAAAGGATTTCAACTGCATTATTTTGACTCCAAAAAATATGGGGAACTGGATTTTGTAGTACAGCGCGGCATGAAAGCAGACCTGCTGGAAATTAAATCTGGCAGCGATTATAAAAAACATCATGCACTGGACAAAACAGCAGCCGTAGAGAACTGGAATTTTGACCGTAAAATCGTATTCTGTCGCGGAAATATTGAGCAGAACGGAGAAATTCTTTATCTGCCGTGGTATATGATTCTCTGCTACCAGCAGCCGGAACGAATCAATATGCATTTTAAAGTGGATATCAGTGGATTGGGTGTATGATTCCGGTTATAGTCCAGGTGTAGTCTCAAATCTAAAGCAACAGCAGGTTGCTTTGCAGTCCGGTATATTCAGTATATAATATCCATGGAGGTGAACGGTTCATGGAAACAAAAGATGTTATATTAGAATTGCGAACGAAAGCAGGATTATCCCAGGATGAACTTGCAGAAAAAGTATATGTTACCCGGCAGGCTGTATCACGCTGGGAAAATGGGGAAACGACACCAAACACAGAAACATTGAAGCTGTTGTCGAAGCTGTTTGATGTTTCTATCAACACACTGCTTGGTTCGCCTCGGCAGCTGATTTGCCAGTGCTGCGGTATGCCGCTTGATGACTCCACCACAAGCAAAGAGGCAGACGGTATATTCAATGAGGAATACTGCAAATGGTGTTACGCAGACGGCGAATATATGTACAGCGATATGGACGATTTAATTGATGTCTGTGTGAAGAATATGGCCAGTGAGGAATATTCGGAAGAAGAAGTACGCATATATCTCAAAGAGACTCTTCCAAAACTGGATTACTGGAAGCGATATGAAGCGCTTGGTGGCAATGGATCATTTGCAGAATTTAAAAAACTTCTAATCGAAGAAATCAACGCTCTCAATATTGAGGGTATGCCGAAACTGACAAAGCTAAACGCACTTGTCGGCAGTTATATTAATCTTGAATACAGACTCCCAAACGGAAGAACCGTAAAATATCTGGATGATAACACCACATATCTCGGCAATCAGCTTGAATGTGAATTCGGCGGAGACAGATGCTTTGGAATTGTTGCGAATATGGACTTTCTTCTTGTATGCACGTATGAAGAAAACGGTTCAAACCCAGAATTAGTTGTTTACAAAAAGAGATAAGCAAAACAGCTGCATCTGACCTGATTTTGCGCTTGACAGCCAATCTCTCTTGTGCTATATTGAAGCATAATCATTTTCATATTGCTGGCGTTGAAAGAGAAGAGTAGGCTGAACAGAAGCAATAGCGAGCCGGGGGCGGTGAAAGCCCGGTGCGGCGTTCAGGTGAAGGGCGCTCTGGAGCCGGATACACAAAGAGGGCACGGCGTATGCTGTGTCAATCAGGGTGGAACCGCGGGAATACAATCTCTCGTCCCTGTCGAACAGACAGAGGCGGGAGTTTTTTTATTGGCTCCGGCCGCGGTCTGTAACATCTGCAGCAGCATAAAAATACGGCCTCGCAAAGGTACGATACCAAACAGTACAGTATCAGAATAACACAGCGCTGCTGAAAAAACAGGCATCATGAGCCGGAATCATGAATCAGAATGAAGGAGTGAATGTTACAATGAACTTTCAGGAAATGATTTTAACATTGAACAAGTTCTGGGGGGAGCAGGGCTGTATCATTATGCAGCCGTACGACATTGAAAAAGGGGCCGGTACCATGAACCCGTCCACCTTCCTGCACGCACTGGGGCCGGAACCATGGAACGTGGCATACATTGAACCATGCCGCCGCCCGGCAGACGGCCGTTACGGGGAAAACCCGAACCGTCTGCAGCACTATTATCAGTATCAGGTTATCTTAAAACCGTCTCCGGACAATATTCAGGAGCTGTACCTGCAGAGCTTGGCAGCACTGGGCATCAATGCGCTGGAACACGATATCCGTTTTGTAGAAGACAACTGGGAATCTCCAACACTGGGCGCGTGGGGCCTTGGCTGGGAAGTATGGCTGGACGGCATGGAAGTGACCCAGTTTACCTACTTCCAGCAGTGCGGCGGGATTGACTGCAAACCGGTCTGCGGGGAAATCACCTACGGGCTGGAACGTCTGGCAACCTTTATTCAGGGTGTGGACAGCGTTTACGATATCCAGTGGGTTGGTGATGTACAGTATCGCGATGTATTCCACCAGAATGAAGTAGATTACTCCGAATATAACTTTAAAGTGGCAGATACCGACATGCTGTTCACCTTCTTTGACGCTTACGAAAAAGAAGCTATGCGTGTAGTAGAAGCAGGCCTGGTACAGCCGGCATACGACTATGTATTAAAATGTTCTCATACCTTCAATCTGCTGGATGCCAGAGGGGCAATCAGCGTTACCGAGCGCACCCATTATATTGCCCGCGTGCGCAATATGGCCCGCGCCTGCGCGCAGGCTTATGTGGCACAGCGCGAAGCACTGGGCTATCCAATGATTAAAGATGCCGAGCTGCGTGCCAGACTGAATCTGGATCAGCCGAAGGAGGAAGAATAATGAGCGACCTGTTATTAGAAATCGGGCTGGAAGAAGTACCTGCCAAATTTATGCCGCCTGCTCTGGCGGAACTGAAACAGATGGCCGAAACTGCGCTCAACGAACAGCGTATCGGCTATGATGAAGTGGTAACCTACGGTACCCCGCGCCGTATCGCGCTGGTGGTAAAAAATATTGCCGATAAACAGCTGGATCTGGAAGAAGAAGCAAAAGGCCCTGCTGTAAAAGCGGCTTATGATGCAGAAGGCAACCCGACAAAAGCAGCTATGGGCTTTGCCCGCGGCCAGGGTGTGGATGTGAAAGACTTATACCAGAAAGAACTGAACGGCGGCCTGTATGTGTTTGCAACCAAAAAAGCAGCAGGGGTAGCTACCTCCGAGGTTCTGCCAGCTTTATTACCGCAGCTGGTGACCGGTATTCATTTCCCGAAACCAATGCGCTGGGGCTTTACCGAACTGCGCTATGCCCGTCCAATCCGCTGGATTGTGGCACTGCACGGCAATACTGTTGTGCCGTTTACTATTGAAGATATCACCGCAGGCAATGTATCCCGCGGGCATCGGTACCTGGGCACCGACCATCTGGTAATTCCATGTGCCGAAGATTATCTGACTGTGATGGAAAAAGACTATGTTATCGCAGACCAGGCAAAACGTCAGACTATGATTCTGGAACAGATTCAGAAGCTGGCTGACGATGTAGAAGGCACCGTACAGATTGATGAAGATCTGCTGGAAGAAGTATTATATCTGGTAGAATATCCAACCGCTCTGATGGGTAACTTCAACCCTGCATACCTGATGATTCCGGAAGAACTGGTAATCACTCCAATGAAAGAACATCAGCGTTATTTCCCTGTATTAAAAGGGCATCACCTGCTGCCAAAATTCGTAACTGTTCGTAATGGCGGTGCAGAACACCTGGAAATCGTACAGGCTGGTAACGAAAAGGTTCTGGAAGCTCGTTTAGCTGACGCGAAATTTTTCTACGATGAAGACCTGAAAATTAATCTGGCTGACAATGTAGAAAAACTGAAAACAATCGTATTCCAGGAAAAACTGGGCACTATCTATGAAAAAATGGAACGTGTACAGAAAGGCGCTGCAGTTATTTCCGATCTGCTGTTCCTGGGCGATGATGTAAAAGAACGCGCTATGCGCGCCGCCTACCTGGCAAAAGCTGACCTGGTAAGCAGCGTTGTATACGAATTCCCTGAACTGCAGGGTATCATGGGTTACAAATATGCGTATGCTCAGGGTGAACATCCATTAACATCCAAAGCCATTGCCGAACACTATATGCCGAAAAATGCAGACGATGAAATTCCTCTGACATTTGAAGGTCTGGTTTGCAGTATGGCTGATAAAATGGATACCATTGTTGGCTGTTTTGCAGCCGGCATCGAACCAACCGGCTCTCAGGACCCATACGCTCTGCGTCGTCAGGCGGCAGGCATCTGCAGCATGATTTTAGGCCGCGGCGTTCTGGTAAGCCTGACTGCACTGATTGAACAGGCAATTGCCAACTATCCTGCAGAAATCGTTGGCGATAAAGATGTGCTGTGCCAGCGTGTGTACGAATTCTTCGAACAGCGTATCCGCAACGTACTGAACGATAAAGGCTTCCGCTACGACGTAATCGAAGCAGTTGTAACATGCGGCTACGATAACCTGACAGAAACTCTGCTGCGTGCAGAAGCAATGAACAAAATGCAGGTTACCGAAACCTTCACAAAAGTGCTGACCGCCTTCACCCGCGCCAACAATCTGGCGAAAAAAGCCGCCGGCAATGTGGTTGACGAGGCTTATCTGGTAGAAGATGTGGAAAAACAGCTGTGGAGCGATGTACAGTTTGCGGAAAACGCCATCGCAGCACAGGTGCAGAACCGTCAGTATGCAGAAGCCTTAACCGTAATCTCCACCCTGGAAGAATCCATCAGCGCATTCTTTGACGGCGTGATGGTTATGGATGAAAACGAAGCTATCAAAAACAACCGTCTGGCTCTGCTGGTACGCGTAAGCACACTCTCCGGCAAAATCGCCGATTTAACAAAAATCGTACAGGCGTAAGAGTAAATAAACTGGAAGCCGAGGAATCTTTTCGAAGATGCCCCGGCTTCTTTTTTTGTTTCCGCATAATTTTCTATTCGGGTGGGATACTACAGGAAAAAGGGAGGCGGAAGCCATTGGAACATCATCTGGAGCATAGCATACAGCATCGTGAAAAACGATTACGACATCTGCAGGAAATGGACAAGTCCACCATGGAACAGATGCTGCAGGATTTGCGGGAGGAACATCAGCATCTGGTTGCCATGGAGGCACACAGTGTGGACGGCGCCGAGCAGGGCTATTATCAGCAGCTGCTGGAACAGAACGAAGACCAGTCTCTGATGGTGCAGAAAGAGATTGACACCCGCTATCAGAAACAGATTAAAACGGTGACACCAAAGGCACCGCTGATAAAAAATATCGGCAGAGCCTTTCTGGTGGGGGGCTTAATCTGTGCATTCGGCCAGCTGATTATCAATGCCGTGATGCTGCAGTACGGGCTGGACGTAAAAGAGGCATCGCCCTTTGCCAGTATCACCATCGTTATCATTACAGCCATTCTGACCGGCATTGGTGTCTATGATGAAATTGGCCGTTACGGCGGTGCTGGTTCTATGGTGCCCATCAGCGGCTTTGCCAATTCAGTGGTATCGGCTGCGCTGGAATTTAAGCGGGAAGGCATGATTTACGGCATCGGGGCAAAAATTTTCCAGATTGCCGGGCCGGTGATCCTGTACGGCATGCTGGCATCGGTGCTGATTGGTCTGATTTATTATGTACTGGGGGGCGTGTAAGATGGGAACGCGGATTGGAAATCGAACCCTGCAGTTTGAGAAACCCATTGCCATCCGGTCCTGGGCCACAGTGGCCGGGCGAAAGGAAGGGCAGGGCAAGCTGGGCAGGCAGTATGATTTTGTGATAGAGCATAACCAGTTCGGTGAAAAATCGTGGGAGCGTGCGGAGCAGAAAATGCAGCAGTATGCATTGGAGCTGGCGCTGGAAAAGGCGCATCTGTACGGCCATCAGCTGGATTATTTTCTGGGCGGGGATTTGCTCAACCAGATTGTTGCCACCAGCTACACAGCGCGGGCGCTGGGTGCGCCGTATTTTGGGCTGTACGGCGCCTGCTCCTCGCTGGCAGAAAGTATGATTCTGGGAAGCTGTCTGCTGGACGGTGGCTTTGGCAGACTGGCGGCAGTGTGCACTTCAAGTCATCACGATGCGGCAGAGCGACAGCTGCGCTATCCAACAGAGATGGGGGTGCAGCGCACATTATCGGCGCAGTGGACGGTAACCGGCAGCGGTGCCTACATTCTGGACCAGGGCCACGGCAGCTGGCAGATTACCCAGGCGGTACCCGGCAAAATTGTAGACCGGGGCATCAGCAACAGCTCGGATATGGGGTCGGCCATGGCTGCCGCCGCGGTGGATACCATCTCAACCTGGCTTGCGGATACTGGCGGGTTGCATCAGCTGGATTATATTGTGACCGGTGATTTGGGTAAAATCGGATATGAAATCTGTAAAAACGAGCTGACAGCACAGGGCTATGACATTGCCGGCAAATATTTTGACTGCGGCATGCAGGTGTATCACGAGGAAGATCAGGATGTGCATGCCGGGGGCAGCGGCTGCGGATGTTCGGCTGTGGTGCTGGGCGCCAAATATCTGCCGATGATGGCGGAAAAACAGCACTGCAGACTGTTGCTGGTGGGCACCGGTGCGCTTTTGAGCCCGTTGACGGTACAGCAGGGGGAAACCATTCCCGGGATTGCCCACGGTGTGCTGATTGAATACAGACAGGAGGGATTGTGATGCTGCAGGGGGTGCTGACTGCTTTTCTGGTAGGCGGGGCGATTTGTGTGCTGGCGCAGCTGATTATCGAGCTGACGCCCTATTCTATCACGCCGGCGCATATTCTGGTGTGCTATGTGGTGGGCGGCGCTGTGTTGAGCGGGCTGGGGTGGTATCAGCCGCTGGTGGATTTCGCCGGTGCAGGGGCCACGGTTCCGCTGTCCGGGTTCGGGCATATGCTGGTGCAGGGGGTGCTGGAAGCCATAGGTGAGGATGGGTTAAAAGGTGTGTTTACCGGCGGTCTCACCGCCTCGGCCTTCGGTATCACCGTGGCACTGACTATGGGCTTTCTGGTTGCCATGGTGTTTAACCCGAAAGGATAAGAAAAGGTCGGGGAAACGATATGTTAGACGTTAAAACCGCAGAGTATCATTTTGAACCGACCTCCAAAAATTGGACGTGAAAATCTGATTTATTGGAGGTTGGTTTTTCTATGGAAAAATACAGCCTCAGTACAAAGGTGCAAATAATATAAATATGAACATGGATAAAAGTGCAAATAATATAAATATAAAAGTGTATAAAGGTACAAATAATTATTAAAATAACTTGGAAAATGGTGCAGGTTATGCTACAATACAGGTATCAAATGCTCGGAGGTTCATTTATGGAACGAATTGCTTTGCAAAAATTGATAGACTGGAATAACAATAAGCGCAAAAAGCCCTTGATTGTCTGGGGTGCCAGACAGGTCGGTAAAACCTATCTGGTTCAGGAAATTTTTGCTGAAACATATTATAAAGATAACTATATCTATGTGGATTGCAAAAAAGAGGATGAGATTCGTGAGTTTTGTTCCAGAACTGCTAATGCAGAGAAAATCATTGAATACATCTCGTTGCTTAAAGGCAGACAGATTAATTATAAAACTTTGCTGATTTTTGATGAAGTGCAGGAATGTCCCAATATCATTTCTTCCCTTAAATATTTCTGCCAGGATTTCCGAGAGATTCCCGTTATTGCAACCGGCTCAATGGTGCGTATTAAACTTCAAAGAGAAACGCACAAGAGAGGCGCGAAAGAAACCGAAAAATTTCTTTTTCCTGTTGGAAAAATAAATCAAATGACGGTTTATCCTATGACATTTGACGAGTTTCTTATGAATAGTAACAAAATGCTTTATAATGCGATAAAAAAGGCGTATGAAAGCAGGCAGCCACTGGCCAGTAAAATTCACGAGCTGGCAATGGAACAGGTTTATAGATATCTGCTTGTGGGTGGTATGCCGGAGGCGGTGGAAGCCTACATTGACGGAGAAAACCTTTTTGAAGCAAGAGAAATTCTCAAAGTTTTGTACGATAACTATCTTGCTGATATGGAACTGTATCAGGCAAGCCAGGAAGCAGTGCTGCGTTCCCGTGTTCTGTTCCAGAATATATACAGAGAACTAAACAAAGAATCCAAAAACTTTTCTCCTGGGCTTATTGAGGAAAAGAGCAAAACAAGAGATTTTGCAACCTCTATTCAATGGTTAACGATGGCACACGTTGTCAATCAGTCGTTCCAGTTGAAGGAGCATGTTACAATGCCACTTATGCCGGATAGCGAAAGTAGCTTCCGTCTGTTTCTTGGTGATATAGGGATGTTTTCATACCAAAGCGGTATCAATGCTGCTTCGTTTATATCAAGCGAGCGAGAAAATACCCTGTCAGGTATCTTCTTTGAAAATTTTGTGGCAAACGAATTAATTGCCAAAGAACACAAGTTGTTTTATTGGAGAGGAAAAGCGTATGCCGAGCTTGAGTTTATTATCGAATCTGATAACAAATTGTATCCGATTGATGTAAAAAAAGGCAGAGGTACGCTCAACTCTCTCGAAAAGTTCTCAGGTCATAATAAATTTGAGTACGCCATTAAGGTGTCAAAAAATAATTATGGCTATAATCCTGAACAAAAACTGCTTACGATACCGTTTTACTTTATCCCGTTTGTATCCAGAGACCTTGCAGACGGTACAATGAAAATCTGATACAGACAGTCTGCCTGCTGAGATGATACAGTGCAGGGAGGCAAAGAAAAAAGGCATAGCCAGCAGAGTTTGTCTGAAGGCTGTGCCTTTTTGCTGTTTTCTGTTACAGGTTATTCGGCAATCAGACCGCTGACTTCACATTCATCGATGATGGTGTCGTAGTCTCGGTCCGGGTTTAGATCCATCACCATAGAGCGGGTGATTTCGCCGGTTTCATACAGCAGTGCGGCTGCATCCCAGGCTTCCTCCTGCAGCTCATAGTAAATGGAAGCCCATTCAAACCATTCTTCGGCATTAGAAAAGATATAGCTCATCAGAAATGCCTGACCGCCGTCTTCCGGCTGAGTACGGTCCGGGTCGAAGCAGAAGTCGGGCAGCTCGATATCGTTCTGATGCCACACGGTTTCTCCCGGATGCTGCCAGATACAGAAGGTGACGTCGTCTTTTTCGGTTTCGTCGTCTAACAGCCGCAGTAAATCGGCTGGCATATTGGCATAGATGGATGCGGCTGTCTGTTCTTCTTCATTCTGATAAGGCGACAGGCAGGATTCGTGGTCAAACCCTTTGATGACAGCGCCCTGTGCAGAGAAGATGGCATACAGATGGTCTCCGGACCCGTTGCTGATGCGAAATATTTCACACTGTTTTGATTTGTCGTAATCGTAAGACACCAGCCGACGCCATGCATCGTGCTCCGGTGTCACAATAATATCTAACATGGCCTGCTTTTTCAGCAGTTCTTTCATTTCCGTCTGATTCAGCGCAGAACGCCCTCCTTACGTATGATTAACTCAAATCTTACCATAGTGTGCGGGCTGATGCAATAGAAATTTCGTTCGTTTCTATTGTTTCTGCTCGCGGTTTACGGTAAAATAAAACATTATGAATCTGTTTATCAGGCAATCATTTGAAATAAAATCAATTGAAAACAGGAGCTGAAAAAATGCGAGACTGGATTGAAGATAATCTTTTGGGAAAAGTGGAAAAACCTCTGCGCTATCAGGGCAATGAGATGAATGCCGTGCATAAAGACTGGGATTCCACCACACTGCGTATGGTGTTTGCTTTTCCTGATGTATATGAAATCGGGATGAGTCATCTGGGCTTAAGTATTTTATATCATCAGGCCAATGAGGAGCCGGACTGCTTAATGGAGCGCGTGTTTGCGCCGTGGGTGGATATGGAAGGGATGATGCGGGAAAACAACATTCCGCTGTTCAGCCTGGAAAGCTGCCGTCCGGTGAAGGACTTTCACGGTATGGCCTTTACGCTGCAGTATGAGATGAGCTACAGCAACATTTTAAATATGCTGGATCTGGCTGGCATTCCGCTGCGCTGGTGGGAGCGGAGCGATGACGACCCGCTGATTTTTATGGGCGGGCCTTGTGCGTACAATCCGGAGCCGCTGGCTGACTTTGCCGATGTGATTTTAATCGGCGAGGGGGAAGAGATGAACCTGGAATTCTATCAGGTGTGGGCCGACCATCTGCGTGCCCATGGCGGCAAAATGAACAAAAAAGAACTGCTGGATGAAGTGGTGAACATTCCGGGTGTGTATGTGCCGCGGTTTTATGATGTCACCTACGATGAAGCAGGCCGTGTTACTGCAGTAACCCCCAACCATCCCGATGCACCGCGCACCATTGTGAAGCGTTTCCTGAAACATATGGATAACGCCTTCTTCCCGGAAAAACCGATTGTACCCTATCTGGATGTGATCCACGACAGAGCCATGCTGGAAGTGCAGCGGGGCTGCACCAGAGGCTGCCGGTTCTGCCAGGCCGGGATGCTGTATCGTCCCGTTCGTGAAAAAACAGTGGGCGAGCTGGAAGAGCAGGCCCGCAACATTCTGTGCAACACCGGGCACAACGATTTATCGCTGACTTCGCTGAGCACCAGCGACTATACCAGCGTGGATATTCTGCTGCGCTCGCTGATTGCCGAGATGGCACCGAGAAACATCAGCGTGTCGCTGCCGTCTTTACGAGTGGACAACTTCTCCATGAATCTGGCCAACGAAATGCAGAAACTGAAAAAAACCGGTCTGACCTTTGCGCCGGAGGCCGGTACCCAGCGCCTGCGTGATGTGATCAACAAAGGGGTGCTGGAGGCCAATCTGGAAAGCGTGGCCCGCATGGCATTTTCCAGCGGATGGAGCAAAATCAAGCTGTATTTTATGATGGGTCTGCCGACCGAAACCGATGAAGATTTAGACGGCATCGCAGCGCTGGCCTACAAGGTGATTCAGATTGGCGATGAGATTCGCCGGGAAAACGGAGGCAAAGGGCCGTCACCGCAGGTGACCGTCAGTGTGTCCGGTTTTGTGCCGAAACCATTTACCCCGTTTGAATTTGAGCCGCAGGTGCGCGGCGAAGAACTGCGCCGCCGCCAGCGGTATCTGCGGGATAAAATCAAGCATAAACGGGTGACCTACCATTATCATGACAGTCAGGTCAGCTATATTGAAGCAATCTTTGCCAAAGGGGACCGCCGTCTGGGCCAGGTGCTGTACCGCGCCTGGGAAAAAGGCTGTAAATTTGACGGCTGGGGCGAGTATTTTTATATGGACTGGTGGATGGAAGCTTTTGAAGAGTGCGGGCTGGACCCGGAATTCTATGCGTACCGCCAGATTCCGTACGACGAAGTGCTGCCGTGGGATCATATCAGCTGCGGCGTGCGCAAAGACTATTTAATCAGAGAACATCAAAAAGCCATGCGTGCCGAAACCACAATCGACTGCCGCACCGGGCAGTGCCATGCGTGCGGTGCCTGTCAGGACTTAGATGTGAAACTGGATTTGAAAGGGGGCTGGCTCCGTGTTAATACGAATGCAGTTCCGCAAGACTAGAGAGGGGCGGTTTATGTCCCATCTGGATTTAATGCACACCTGGGAACGGGTGATTCGCCGGTCTCAGCTGCCGCTGGGATTCAGCCAGGGGTTCAACCCTCACCCGAAAATGAATTTTGCATCCGCCTGTGCGGTGGGTACCACCAGCGACGGCGAATACATGGATATAGAATTAACCCGCGATATGCCGCTGGAGGAAGTGAAAGAGGCGCTGGATCGTGCTATGCCGCCGGCCTTTGAAGTGACACAGATGAAAGTGGTGGAAGGCAAAGTGCCATCGCTGATGTCTATCATGGAGCGGGCCAGCTATCGGCTGCGGCTGGAATTTGTGGACGATGTGACACAGCAGCAGCTGGATGCCGCCATGGAAGAATTTTTCAAGCGAGAAGAGATTACCGTATTCCGCTACAAGAAAAACAGCAAAGATAAAAAGCCGGTGAATATCCGTCCGGGCGTATTTGAAATCCGCATGGAGGCAGAAGGCAAATACGCCGTGCTGCACATTCTGGTGCAGACCGGCAACGATTTCAATGTTCGCCCGGAGGAAGTGGCCTACGGGCTCATGTCTGCCGGTATGCCTGCGGTGCTGAACGTGGTGCGGATTCACCGCAACGGTTTATATCTGCTAGATAAAAAAGGAAATTTGATTACACCGCTAGACGTAGTATAGGAACTTATCTTTTTTGTGCCTGGAATGACCAAAATATGATTAAAAGTAACGCGCAGGATTTTTTTCATCCGGCAAGGCGGCTTTGGATTTTTTGAACGACGCGTACTAAGGGTACGCAAGGCGAAAAAAATCCAAAACAACGCAGCCGGAGGGAAAAAGGCCAAGCGCAAGGAGGTGAATCATTCATGCAGCAAATCATCATTCAGAATAACGCACGCCAGATGCAGGTGGCGGTGCTGGAAAATAATCGTCTGGCGGAATACTATGTGCATCGGGTGGATGACAGCCCGGTGAACGGCAGTATTTACCGCGGCGTGGTGGAATCGGTGCTGCCGGGGATGCAGGCGGCCTTTGTGGATATCGGATGGGAAAAAAACGCCTATCTGGCGCTGGAGGATGTGGCACTTCCCGAGGAACTGGAGGGCTGCAGGCCGAACATCGGCGATGTGCTGAAGGCCGGGCAATCCATCGTGGTGCAGATAAAAAAAGAAGCGGTGGATGCTAAGGGGCCCAAGGTCAGCAGCAGATTATCCATTCCGGGCCGTACGCTGGTGCTGGTGCCGGGCAAACCTTACGCGGCAGTGTCCAGAAAGATTACGCCCGATGAAAAACGGCAGGCGTTAAAAGAACTGACAGATGAGTTGTTAATCGGTCAGCAGTGCGGCCTGATTGTGCGCACCGCCGGGCAGGACTGCACTGCAGAAGAGCTGCGCAGCGAATTTCAGTGGCTGTTAAACCGCTGGCATCAATTGCAGCAGAACATTGCACAGGTGCAGAAACCAGGGCTGATTCAGGCTGACCAGGATTTAGCCGCCCAGGTCATCCGGGATTGTGCCCGGGAAGGTGACCTGGAAGGTATCTATGTCAATGATTTTGCGCTGTATGAAACATTACAGCAGCAGATTGTGCAGCGCGCCGTACGGTTTAAAATTTGCTGGCGGGAAGAAAACCTCATCGAACAGTTTGGTCTGCAGGGTGCCATCCGCGCTATCCACAGCCGGAAAATCTGGCTGAAAAACGGAGGCTATGTAGTATTTGACCGTACAGAAGCCTTGAATGTGATTGATGTGAATACTGGAAAATTCACCGGAAAACAGGATTTTCAGTCCACTATCGTGCAGATGAATCTGGAGGCGGCGGAGGAGATTGCATGGCAGATTCGGCTGCGCAATTTATCCGGCATCATTTTAATCGACTTTATCGATATGCAGCAGACCGAGGACCAGCAGACCGTGCTTCAGACACTGGAGAATGCCCTGAAACGGGACAGTGTGAAAACAAACGTGCTGGGCATGACTCAGCTTGGGCTGCTGGAAATGACCCGCAAAAAAATGCGCGCTCCGCTGTGCGAAACCCTGGAACAGCCCTGCCCGTTCTGTCTGGAACGGGGACGGGTGGACAGTGCCGCTACCGTGGGGCTGCGCATTCTGGAAAAACTGGAGGAAGAGGCACAGCGTTCCGAACAGCCGGTTCTGACCGTGGAATGCTATCCTGCTGTGGCAGCATGGCTGCTGGGTGAGGAGGGCGGTCAGCTGAATCAGTTAGAGCAAAGGCTTGGCCGTGAAATTATGCTGCGGGGCAGCAGCAATCTGCCGATGCATGAATTCCGCGTTGCAGTGCAGCAGCAGAACCACTGCAGCGATATTCTGCCGGTACACAAAGGCGAAGTGCTGCAGGTGAAAATTGAGAGCCAGTATCAGAACAACCGTACCGATGGCATTGCCCGGCTGGAAGGCTATGTGATTCGCGTGGCGGACGGCGGCCGACTGGCCGGTACAGGCAAACTGGTGACGATTGAAATTACCCATGTGATGCGCAGCCATGCGGAAGCCGTACTGCTTGATAAAAACCGGGAGGTGACGCCATGAAGCTGTTTGCACTGGGCGACCCTCATCTATCTTTTGATGCTGAGGGAAACGAATATAAACCTATGGGGATTTTTGGTGACTGCTGGCAGAATCATGGCGAAAAAATCCGTGTTCACTGGCAGGAGTCTATCACCGATGAAGATGTCGTGCTTCTGCCGGGAGATATTTCCTGGGCTATGACGCTGGAAGAGTTTGCGCCGGATTTAAAATTTCTGTCAGCCTTGCCGGGGCAGAAAATTATTGCAAAAGGCAATCACGATTTGTGGTGGGACAGTTTGAGCAAAATCAGAAAAATTCTGCCGGAGGGCTTTGCGGTTCTGCAGAACAACAGCTTTGTGTTCGGTGACGTGGCCGTGTGCGGGACCCGGGGCTGGACCTGTCCAGATGGTGCATTCAGCGACCCCCACGATGAAAAAATTTTTCAGCGGGAACTGGGGCGCTTAAAATTATCATTAGACAGTATACCAGAAGATATCCCGCATAAAATTGTTATGCTGCACTATCCGCCGGTAAACGGAAAGCATGAAAAAAGTGCTTTTGTGGATTTAATGGAGCAGTATGGAGTAGAGATATGCCTTTACGGGCATCTGCACAGCTACGCGCTGCAGAATGCCTTTGAGGGAACCCGCTGGGGCATTGCGTTTCAGCTGGTAAGCGCAGATTATCTGGCCTTTAAACCAAAATTAATCTGTGAAGTTGTAGGGGCGGATTCGGCGCAGAAGTGCGCGCCAGCACATCCGCCCATAAGCAGTTATATAATTTGTGACAGCAGAAAACAGGAGGAATGTATCATGAAACAGGTAATTCAGACAAACAACGCACCGCAGGCTATCGGCCCGTATTCGCAGGCCATTCTGGCAGGGGATACGTTATATGTATCCGGCCAGATTCCAGTGGTGCCGGCTACCGGCGCCATCGTATCCGACAATGTGGAGGAACAGGCCCGTCAGGTGATGGAAAATGTAAAAGCTGTGGTGGAAGCAGCAGGGTTAACATTAGACCATGTGGTGAAAACCAGCGTGTTCATCAAAAACATGGATGATTTTGCAAAAATTAATGCGGTTTACAGCGAATATTTTAAAGAAAACTGCCCGGCAAGAGCCTGCGTGGAAGTAGCACGTCTGCCAAAAGATGTACAGATTGAGATGGAAGCCATCGCAGTAAAATAAAACTGAAAAAAACAGGGCGTACCGTGTGGTACGCCCTTTGCTGTGCTTCTTTAATCTATATATTAAAATCTGAGATATTAATTTTAAAATTAAAGTTTAACAACGTTAGCAGCCTGAGGACCTCTTGCGCCTTCAACTACTTCGAATTCAACTTCCTGACCTTCGTCTAAAGTTTTGAACCCTTCCTGTTCAATAGCAGAAAAGTGTACGAATACATCTTTGCCGTCCTGACCTTCGATAAAACCATAACCTTTTTCTGCATTAAACCATTTTACTTTACCCTGCATGTGAATCATCCTTTCAAGATAGATAATAGCTGCGCTGTCACAACTACATTAACCATTATAACGGTCTTTCAAATAAATGGCAAGGACTTTTCCACATTTCACAGAAAAAATATTCGGCAGAGAAGGAATTAATCGATGATAGGCTGAATCAAACCGTACTGGCCGTCTTTCCGTTTGTAAACAACATTGATGGCATTAGAATCAGCGTTCAGGAATACGAAGAAATCATGTTCCAGCAGTTCCATCTGCATGATTGCTTCTTCTTCGTCCATTGGTTTTACTACGAAGCTTTTTGTTTTGATGATTTCAGCTTCTTCTTCCACAGCAGGCAGATCGTTGATAATCTGTGCTTTCCCTTTGCGGTTGATTTTTGTTTTGTATTTGCGAACCTGACGTTCCAGTTTATCTACGATACCGTCAATAGAAGCGTACATATCGCTGGTGCTTTCTTCTGCACGCAGGATATAACGGTTCATCGGGATGGTAGCTTCCACGCGGTGCAGACCTTTTTCCACAACCAGTGTTACGGTTGCAGCTAAATCAGCATCAGCGAAATATTTTTCCAGTTTTGCAAACCGTTTTTCGATATAGTCTGTTAATGGTTCAGTAACTTGAGTGTTTTTGGCTTTTATAGTGATTCTCATAATTGCCAACTCCTTTCGGGCTAAAAAAATTGTGTCCAGATAGATAAAAAATATTTATCTGTTTATTCTATTATGAACGATAATCGTCAATTTGTAAATACGTTTTTTAAAATTTTATAAAATTAATTCCTGTGTCATTGTCTTTAGGCAGATTTTACAAGAAATATGGTTTCAAGAACGGGTCGGCTGTGTTATAATATAAGTTACGGTTTAGAACCCAAAAGATAAGGAGGGTCTATTTCAATGGCGTTTGAATTTTTAAGAAGCTATATTGAAAAGAACGACACCAAAAAAGATATAAAGAAACTGGAAAAACAGGTTGCCCAGATTAACAGCTTTACGGATGCGGTTGCAAAACTGTCTGATGAACAGCTGCGGGCAAAAACCGATGAATTTAAACAGCGTCTGGCAAAAGGAGAAACGCTGGATGACATTCTGCCGGAAGCCTATGCTGTTGTGCGTGAAGCATCTACCCGCGTGCTGGGCATGCGCCATTTTGATGTGCAGCTGATGGGCGGTATCATCCTGCATCAGGGCCGTATTGCGGAAATGAAAACAGGGGAAGGGAAAACCCTGGTGGCAACCCTGCCGGTTTACCTGAATGCATTAACCGGGAAAGGCGTACATGTTATCACCGTCAACGATTATCTGGCTACCCGTGACAGCGAACAGATGGGGCAGCTGTACAATTTCCTGGGCTTGAGTGTAGGCCTGATTGTACATGGTCTGGATTTCAACCAGAGAAAAGAAGCCTATGCGGCAGATATCACCTACGGTACCAATAATGAGTACGGGTTTGACTATCTGCGCGACAATATGGTGATGCATCCGGAAAATATGGTACAGCGCGAACTGAATTTTGCGCTGGTGGACGAAGTGGACAGCATCCTCATCGATGAAGCCAGAACACCGTTAATCATTTCCGGGGTTGCGGAAAAACCAAAAGATTACTACACCATGGTAGCCAGACTGATTCCTCGTCTGCGTGCAGAACAGGATTACACCGTGGATGAAAAAGCGAAGAACGTTGTTCTGACCGAAGAAGGGGTAGAACACGTGGAAAAACTGCTGGGTATCGACAACCTGGCGGATGAGTCCAATATGGAGCTGGCCCACCATGTAAATCAGGGTCTGCGCGCCCACGTGATTATGAAACGGGACCGTGACTATGTGGTGAAAGATGACCAGGTTATCATTGTTGACGAATTCACAGGCCGCTTAATGTTTGGCCGCCGGTACAGCGAAGGGCTGCATCAGGCCATCGAGGCAAAAGAAGGCGTGAAAATCGAAAAAGAATCCCAGACACTGGCAACTATCACCTTCCAGAACTATTTCCGTATGTACAACAAACTGGCAGGGATGACCGGTACCGCAAAAACCGAGGAAGACGAATTTCGCGGCATTTACGGGATGGATGTTGTGATTATCCCGACCAACAAACCGGTTGTGCGTGAAGACCGTCCGGACGTGGTGTACCGTACCCAGGCGGGGAAATATAAAGCTATCGTGGAAAAAGTGGCAGAGCGCTACGAAGCAGGACAGCCTGTTCTGGTCGGTACCGTATCCATTCAGATTTCTGAAATGCTGAGTGAACTCTTAAAACGCAGAGGCATTCCGCATCAGGTGCTGAATGCAAAATATCACGAAAAAGAAGCTGAAATTGTTGCCCTGGCCGGTCAGGCACACACCGTTACCATTGCCACCAACATGGCAGGACGCGGTACCGACATCGTGCTGGGCGAAGGTGTGAAAGAGTTAGGCGGGCTGTACATCATCGGTACTGAGCGTCATGAAGCACGCCGTATCGATAACCAGCTGCGCGGCCGCAGCGGTCGTCAGGGGGACCCTGGTTTTACCCAGTTCTATATCTCTCTGGAAGACGACCTGATGCGCCGGTTTGGTGCAGACAATATCACCGGTCTCATGGATAAAATCGGGATGGACGACGACATGCCGATTGAAAATAAAATGATTTCCAAGAGCATTGAGACGGCACAGAAACGGGTGGAAGCCCGAAACTTTGAAATCCGTAAAAACGTGCTGGAATACGACAATGTCATGAACCAGCAGCGTGAAGTCATCTACGGGCAGCGCCGCCAGATTCTGATGGGTGAAAATATGAGCGCCAGCCTGCAGAGCATGATTGAAATGATTGCTGCCGCTATTCTGGATGAAATCTCCGCAGCCGGCAAATATCCAGAAGAATGGAATCTGGACCTGCTGCAGCAGCGCATGGTGGAAGCCTTCAATCTGCCGGATCAGTTAGACAGAGAAAAAATTCTGAAAATGGAAAAACCAGAAGTGGAAGACTATCTGAAAGAAGTGGCGCTGAACCGCTATCAGCAGCGCGAGGAAGAACTGGGCAGCGAACAGTTCCATGAAATCGAACGTCTCATTCTGCTGAAAAATGTAGACATCAAATGGATGGAACATCTGGATGCTATGGACCAGCTCCGTCAGGGTATCAATCTGCGCGCCTATGCACAGCGCAATCCGGTTGACGAATACAAAAATGAAGCCTTTGACATGTTCCAGCAGATGATGTACGAAATCCAGTACGAAACCATTCGTCTGATTTTCCGTGTAGCCATCGTGGAAAAACCAAAAGAACGCACTGATATCCTTAACGCTTCCCACGGTGACGAAGCTGCTGTGAAAAAACCGAAAGTGAACAAGGAAAAAGTGGGCAGAAATGATTTGTGCCCATGCGGGAGTGGCAAGAAGTACAAACATTGCTGCGGCAAATGAGGAACTGGTCTTTTTTGCATCTGACGTCGTTGTTTTTGATTTTTCTCGCCTTGCGTACCATATGTACGCGTCGCTCGAAAAATCAAAAGCCGCCTAGTCAGATTCAAAAAATCCTGCGTTCCTGGGCTGGTGGCAGACTATAAATTTATTTAAATCTAAGGAGATTTGCTTTTTGAAATATATTAATACACTGGAGATTGTGATGTAACCGGGAGGTTGCATCAGAGTCGTGCACTCCTCCCGGATGAAGAATCTATGAAACCATTCAATCATTCAGGAGGAAACAATCATGAAAAATAAAAACAATAATAAAAACTATAGCATTCGGCTGGAACGAAAAGAAGATCAACGTGAAGTAGAAAGTCTCGTTAGAGAATCATTTTGGAATGTGTACCGGCCGGGATGCCTGGAACATTACGTTTTGCATCAGCTGAGAAACGATTCTGCCTTTGTACCGGAACTGAATTTTGTGATGGAGCAGGATGGCCGACTGATTGGGCAGAATATGTTTATGCGTGCCGTTATTAAAGCGGACGATGGCAGGGATATTCCAATTATGACAATGGGGCCTATTTGTATCTGTAATGACTTGAAACGTAAAGGTTATGGGAAAATTCTGCTGGATTATACAGTAGAACAGGCAGCAATGCTTGGCTGCGGAGCGTTATGCTTTGAGGGCAATATCGCCTTTTACGGGAAAAGCGGTTTTACTTATGCGAGCCAATATGGAATCCGTTATCATGGATTGCCGGAAGGAGAAGATGCATCATTTTTTCTCTGTAAAGAACTGATTCCAGGATATCTGAGCGATATTACTGGGGAATATGCGCCACCACAAGGTTACTTTGTGGATGAAGCTGCGGCAGAGGAATTTGATAAACAGTTTCCGCCGAAAGTGAAATTAAAACTTCCAGGTCAGCTTTTCTAAAATAACGAATAGATGTTTTCAAGAGCTTCGAGACATATCTCGGGGCTCTTTTATATATGAGTGTGTAATTTTCCGGCTTGCCATTGCATTGCAGAAACGATATAATAAAGCGATGTGATAAATTATGAAATGACGGAGTCATTCGCTATAAGGAAGTGATTTTTGTGGATTTTGAAATCAAAAAACAGCTGGAGGCTGCAAGAAAAATTCTCGAAGATTTGAGGGAGTCTCTTTGACTTTGCCGGGCGGCAGGCACAGATTGCGGAGTTAGAGGAACAGGTTGCAGCTCCCGGGTTCTGGGATAAACCGGATGAGGCCCAGCAGGTTATGCAGAAAATTACAGGGCTGCGCAGTAAAATGGATCAGTTTAACGCTGTGCAGACGTTAGTGGAAGATGCTGAAACTTTATACGAAATGTTTAAGGAAATGGATGATGATGAGGACTTACTGGCAGAAACAGCGGAGGCGGCCAACAAGGCTACCGAAGCGCTGGAAAAAATGGAGCTGGAAACATTGCTGAACGGCAAATATGACCGCAACAATGCCATTATTTCCATCCATCCTGGTGCTGGCGGCACCGAGTCGCAGGACTGGGCCGACATGCTGTATCGCATGTATGTGCACTGGGCGGAAAAGAACGGATTCAGTGTAAGCCTGCTGGATTACCTGGCCGGCGAGGAAGCGGGCATTAAAAGTGTGACCCTGTTAATCAAAGGGGAAAATGCCTTTGGCTATCTGAAAGCGGAAAAAGGGGTGCACCGTCTGGTTCGTATTTCTCCGTTTGACTCTGCGGGCCGCCGTCATACATCGTTCACTGCGGTGGAGGTTATGCCGGAAGTAGAGCACGACAACGACATCCAGATTGATGAAAAAGATTTGAAAGTGGATACCTACCGTTCTACCGGTGCAGGCGGGCAGCACATCAATACCACCGACTCGGCGGTTCGTATCACCCACTTGCCGACCGGCATTGTAGTGCAGTGTCAGTCGGAGCGTTCTCAGATTCAGAACCGCGCTACCTGTATGAAAATGTTAACCAGCCGTCTGGTTGAACTGAAAATCAAAGAACACGAACAGGAAATGGCGGCGCTGCAGGGCGAACAGCAGGATATCGGCTGGGGCAGCCAGATTCGCTCTTATGTGTTCCACCCGTACAGCATGGCCAAAGACCATCGCACCAATATTGAAAAAGGGAACATTCAGGCCGTGATGGACGGTGACATTCAGGACTTCATCCAGGGGTATCTGAAACAGCAGGCCGCAAAAGCGGTACGCAAAAAAGAAGACTGATATACCAAGAGGCTGGGACAAAACAGCACTTGATCTGGAAACAGCATAGTAGCATTTCCATCTCCACTGCAGAGGAATTTTGGGAAACATACTATGCTGTTTCTGTATTTTAGTCAGGTTTTGTCTCAGCCTGATTTTTATAGTCGGAGGGATTCCGGAGAAAACCTGTTGCAAAACAATTTTTTGTTACCTGTTGATACAACTGTGTATATATGCTATAATAACAGATGAAAAGAGATCATATAAAAGAGGATGATGTGCAATGAGAATGTTTCACCTGTTAATTGGGCAGTTTATGAGTCTGCGCATGAATCTTATGGCAGGAATTATGCTGGTGCTGGTAACGGTGCGCACGTTTATGTCTGGCGATGCGATTGCGCTTACAGGGCTTTGTACGGCATTTCTTCCGTTTTTTTCACAGACAAAGCATGTGACCTGTTTTGCTGCGGATGTAACGGAAGAACGGGAGCTTTTCAGCCGTTATATAATGAGTTACTTGCTGATGACAGTCGGGCTGTTCTATCTGAAAGGCATTACAACGCTGGGGGCATGCTGGTTTCCGGGGTATGTGGAAAATCCGCTTTTGCGGGAAACCTTCGCTCTGGTGATTGTGTGTAATCTGTGTTTTATCAGTATTCTGGTGCCGCTGACGTATTCGCTGAATCTGATGCAGCGCTTTTTAACCGGCGGTATGCTGGCTTTAATAGAAATTGCGTTTATGTCTTTTGCAAAATATGCACTGACGGTTATGGACGGCAGTTTTTCACTGCTGGGTCACTGGGGGCTGTATGCGCTGATTGTGATGATCCCAATGACAGCGCTGCTTTCTGTAAAACTGAATGGTTTACTGCAAAAACGCTACGGAAAAATTCTGTAATTCTGATGGGAAATCGAATAAAATGCTGACTTGCCGGCGGTAAGGTGACACTGTCTTTTTATTTGCAAAAGTAGACAAAACAAAAATTTAATGATAAAATAATAAATTATTTTGTTAGAGAATATCCGCTGATTTCTTGCCTGCATTTTTATGATTTTGCCTATATTTTGCCTGCGTGCCTACGGATTTTATAAAAAATGATGGAAAAATACAAAAAGGTTTAGTATAAGTTTTGACGTTCTGACACAAGCTCCGTATGGCTTAATGAAGCGGGTTTGCAGGTTTTATAGAAAATGATGAAAAGTTATAGGGAGTGATACATATGCACGTACAGTGGTTTCCAGGCCATATGGCCAAAACCAAACGTATGATTCAGGAACAGATCAAACTGGTTGATGTTGTGATAGAAATTGTGGATGCCAGGCTGCCGATCAGCAGCCGTAATCCGCTTCTGGAACAGCTGGTGGGCGGGAAAAAACCTCGCGTTGTGATTCTGAATAAAGAAGATTTGGCTGACCCGCAGCGTACCGCCTACTGGGTCAATTATTTCAACCAGCAGAGCGAATGTAAGGCGCTGGCCTTCAATGCCACTGTTGGAAAGAAACAGTTAATCAGTAAACTGAAAGAGGCACTGATGGAACTGACGGCGGAAAAACGGGAGCGTCAGGCTAAAAAAGGGATTCGCAAGCAGAGCATTCGCTGCATGATTGTCGGGATTCCCAATGTGGGAAAAAGTACCTTCATCAATATTATTGCAGGGAAAAAAGCGGCGCAGACCGGCGACAAACCGGGGGTTACCCGCGGTACGCAATGGATTCGTCTGGACGAGGATTTAGAGCTTCTGGACACGCCGGGGATTCTGTGGCCGAAATTTGAGGATGAGGAAGTAGGGTTCCGTCTGGCGGTCAGCGGTGCTGTCAATGACGATGTGTTTGACAACGATGAGGCGGCATTCAAATTGATCGGTTTCTTAAAAGAACGCTATCCGAAACTGCTGCAGGAACGGTTCAAACTGGATGATACAATGATGGAACAAGAGCCGCTGGCCATTATGGATCAGATTGGGAAAAACCGCGGGTGCTTGCTGAAAGGCGGCAAAATTGATTATAGCAAAGTGTCCAAAGGGATTCTGATTGATTTCCGGCAGGCGAAAATCGGCCGCATTACACTGGAGTAGCTTATGTATCTGGTCAATCAGCGTGTGATTTTACTGGTAAAGCTGACGGTATTGCTGGGTATGCCTTTGCTGTGCAGTTTTGTGCTGCCCTGGCTGGCTGTATGGAAAGTGCCGGCAGTGCTGCTGGTGCTGGCCGGGTTTTATCTGAACAATGTGTATCCGGACCGGATTCTGCTGGAGGAAGGCGCCGTTGGCATCAAGGTTTTTCTGTACAACGACTGGCTGACCTATCAACTGGAGCAGGTACAGTATCAGCGCGGTGAAACCTGTGTGTATCTGTATATCAATGGGAAACGCCGATACAGGCTCAGTCTGGAAAAATTATCGGTGCGGCTCTATACCCAGATGGCTGCGCTGCTGGAGCCGTATCGGGAACCATAATCCAAATATGCTATTGCACAATGGCCTGTGAATTGATACAATAGAATAAATTGATATCATGCCGATGGAACATCGGAAACAGGGGATGGTGCAGATGAAAGTAGTAACCAATGTGTTTTGCTCGAAAAAAACAGGGGATCAGTGCACCTGCGGCTGCAGCTGCGGGACCTGCCGGGACTGGCTGGGACGATTTAACTCCGGGCTGGCTGGTTATTATTTAAAAGAATTGCTGGAAGACCCGTCAAAGCTGGAAGAGTTTGAATCCACCCAGGTTGGCAAATGGTATACAGATAAATCTCTGGCTGCCCGTGTTTACCGTAAAGAACATGGTCCGGCAGAAGAAGAATAAAACCAATATAGAAACAGGCTGCGCGCATTTTGTTTTGCGGTGGCCTGTTTTTGTTTGTGCTGCCGACATATCAGGTATGCCTGTAATAGTATATGAAATGGTGTCTAAAATATAAAAAACAGCAACAGATAATAGTTCTGTATCTCTTTGTGAAGCTATTATACGACGTGTGGTACTACTTGTAAAGAATGAGTTTGGAAACATCTGGATGTAAAATTCGACAGAATGCGAGTAAAAGAGAATATATTGTTGAAACATGGTAGGGGACGACGCCTCGGCGTCCCGGAATCATTTGTTTTTCTGCAGAAGCCTGACGGAAAAACACGAAACAGCAGGGATAGGATAAACCATGCTTTTTGGTGCCGATAAGAAATGCGGATGAAACCGTAGGGGACACCATTGGTGTCCCGCAAAAAAATGCTTTGCATTTTGTAAATATCTTGTCGAAATTTGCAAAATACAATGATTCCCGGTATAATAAAATAAGAGTAAATATACCCTTTTTGATATAAAAGGAAAAATCTCTTTTACATGATTATATTTTTAGAAATAGTCGTAGTACTGCAATATAGCAAATTTCGAATTGTTGAAAAGAGGATTGCTTATGCCACCTGAACAAAAGGCACGTGAAGTGATTGATAAAAAATTAATACAGTCTGGATGGGTTATTCAGGATGTAAAGGAATTGAACCCATCTGCTTCGCTTGGTGTTGCGGTTCGTGAATTCCCTACAAGCACCGGGCCGGTTGATTATGCTCTTTTTGTGGATGGAAAACCTGTTGGTGTTGTAGAAGCAAAGAAAAGCGAACTGGGAGAAAATATTACAACAATTGAGGCGCAGTCTGCCCGTTATGCCCAGAGCACATTCAAATGGGTAAAAGTTGACTACCGGATTCGCTTTGCATATGAAGCTACGGACAAACTGACACGATTTACAGATTACGATGACATAAAATATCGTTCCCGTACGGTATTTTCGTTTCATCGTCCGGAAACATTGCAGAGATTATTAAGCCAGCCGGATACCGTTCGCAATAATCTGAAGCATATTCCTGCATTTGACCTGACCGGTTTTCGTAAATGTCAGGAAATAGCCATTGCGAACCTGGATAAATCTTTTGCCGAAAATCGCCCGAAAGCGTTAGTTCAGATGGCTACCGGTGCCGGGAAAACTTTCACTGCTATTACATCTTGTTATCGATTGTTAAAATACGGCAAGATGAATCGTATTCTGTTTCTGGTAGATACCAAAAGCTTAGGCGAACAGGCAGAATGTGAGTTTATGGCATATCGGCCGAATGATGATAACCGTTCGTTTGCAAGCATTTATGGTGTGCGCCGGCTGAAATCGCCGTATATTCCGGAAGATGTGCAGATTTGTGTCAGTACTATTCAACGTATGTATTCTATTCTGAGCGGGGAAGAACTGGATGAATCCATGGAAGAAACATCATTTCATGAATTCACTACAGCTGAACAGAAAACTGCAAAAGAAGTAAAATATAATGAAAAATATCCACCGGAATTTTTTGACTGTATTATCGTTGATGAATGCCACCGGTCTATTTATAATGTCTGGAAACAGGTGTTAGAATATTTCGATGCATTTATTGTAGGCTTAACAGCCACACCGGATAAACGAACATTTGCATTCTTTGACCAGAATGTTGTCAGCGAATATCCGCGTGAACAGGCCATTGTTGACGGGGTAAACGTAGGGGAAGATATATTCCTGATTGAAACCGAGGTCGGGAAAAATGGCGCTCATATTATGAAGCAGATGATAGAGTGCAGAGAGCGATTAACCAGAGAAAAACGCTGGATGCAGATGGATGAGGATATTGATTATCGTCCTTCCCAGCTTGATAAAGATATTGTGAATCCAAGCCAGATTCTCACAGTAATTCGCACATTTAAGGAAAATCTGTTTACAACCTTATTCCCTCGGCGTAAAGAAGTGCCGAAAACATTAATTTTTGCGAAAACAGACAGCCATGCTGATGATATTATTCAGATTGTGCGGCAGGAGTTTGGAGAAGGCAATGAATTCTGCCAGAAGATTACCTATGCGGCAGAAAAGCCGGAAGAAGTACTGCGCCAATTTCGTAATGGATATCATCCTCGTATTGCTGTTACCGTAGATATGATCGCTACCGGTACAGACGTAAAACCAATTGAATGCCTGATTTTTATGCGTGATGTACGTAGCAAGAACTACTTTGAACAGATGAAAGGCAGAGGCACACGTACCTTAAGTAAAGATGATTTACAGAAAGTATCTCCATCTGCTACTGAAAATAAAGACCACTTTGTAATTGTGGATGCTGTGGGTGTAACAAAGTCTAAAAAATCCGATACACGTCCTCTGGAACGAAAACCGTCTGTTTCCATGAAAGAATTAATGATGAATGTAGCATTAGGTGCAAAAGATGCCGATACGCTTACTTCTCTGGCAAACCGTGTAATTCGTTTAAACAGTCAGATGACTGCCGGAGAAAGAAAACACTTTGAAGAGAAAATAGGAATCTCCGCAGGCAGAATAGCGGAAAAACTGTTAAATGCATTTGATGAAGATGTGATTTTCCAGAAAACGCAGCAGGATTACAGCGTTTTGGAGCCGACAGAAGACCAGCTGGAACAGGCGAAAAAAGCATTGATATCCGATGCAGTGGTACCGTTTTATAAACCGGAAGTGCGGGAATATATCGAGAATATTCGCCGCAGCCATGACCAGATTATCGATACCGTCAATATTGATAGCGTTACCTTTGCCGGGTATGACACCCAGCAGGAGGAAAATGCAGACCGGGTTATCAAATCCTTCCGGGAGTATATTGACGAGAACAAAGACGAAATTATAGCCCTGCGGATTTTATACAATGTGGCATACAAAGACCGGCCAATGGCCATTGAAAAGCTGAAAGAACTGCAGGAAAAACTCAATACAAAAGGTATTACCATAGAACGCTTGTGGGATTGCTATGCCATTAAGAAACCGGATAAAGTAAAACGCGGTGTACTGGCCAATATTACAGATTTAATTTCCCTGATTCGTTTTGAAATGGGCTATTCGGATAACCTGGCACCATTTGCAGATAAAGTGAATTACAACTTTATGCAGTGGACACTGAAACAGAACGCCGGTGCCGTACACTTTACCGAAGAACAGATGGAATGGCTGCGTTTAGTAAAAGACCATATCGCAACCTCATTAAGTGTTGTGCCCGATGACTTAGAACTTCATCCATTTGACCGCAAAGGCGGCTTAGGGCGGTTTTACGAAGTCTTTGGGGATAGTTATGAAGAAATCCTGCAGGAAATGAATATAGAACTGGTGGCGTAAGTAATGGACAATGAACAAAAATATGAGGAAAAATATAGAGTTGATATTAAGAGTTATTTTATTTTAATATTAATATTACTTTCTTTGTGATAGTTCAAAAACTACAAGGAATTGATTCGTTAGATTATTTGGATGACTTTTTAATAGGGGCTACAGGTTCCGTTTTTGCAGCTGGATTGCTAGATAGGTCAGAGTGTAGCAGAAAAAATAAAGAATATCAAAAGAAGAAAAAACTGGTTTTTATTGCATATCAAAGTAGCATGGATGAGTTACGGATGTTTCCTGCTAGAAGATGTTTGAATTATTGTGATACAAATCAAGAACGGACATTAAAAGAATGGCTACTTATTTTGGCATCTGATTCGACATACGAAGGTAAGGGTTCGGTATAGATGCGTGAGCATCATTATAGACGTCTTGTAGGTCAAATTAATGCGGTAAAAAACACGGTAGAAGCTTTATTACAACAATACATTTTATTAATAGAAAACGATATTTTTGATGATGATAAATGGAGAAAACATTTAAATCTTCAAAAAGCTATTTGTGAAGATATTTGCGACGGATTAGAATTAGCACAGTATAGTTCAGAAAGTATTTATATTGCAAATGATCTCATTGTAGAACTAGTTAATAATTTTGAAACAATGTTTCCTGGATATTTTGAAGAAGAGAAATACAATCACAAAAGTACATAATAAAGCTTAGAGAGGCAAGTATGGAACAGGAACTATTTGACCTTGTGAAAAAAATTCGCCTGCATATTAATAATATTCATAAGCAGGCGGCGCTGATGGAAAAACTCGAAAAATGGTTTCGTATTACATCAGCATTAGATGTTGTGGAAGATACCGCTTGTGCGATAGGATTCTATCAAGAACAACCATATCCTTCTGAATTGGGAGGACAATATCTTTATACTTATGGAGTACTGCAAGCATTATTTATGCAGCAAGATGCAGTAGAAAGTATTAATGCTGTTTTGCGTAATACAAAAAGTATTGACTGGAAAACAGATTATCCAGATGCATACAAAGTGCGAGAATTTAGAAATGATGTTGTTGGGCATCCGACGAATAGAAGCGAAAAATGGTTCATGCATTTGGCGCAGATTTCTTTACAGAAGGAGAGCTTCTGGTACAGTAAAGCAAGTACCAAGACGGAGGAGAGTAAGCATATTAGTGTGGATGTTTTAAAGGCTATTAATGATGTGCAGAAATGCAACAAAGAGGTGCTAGAAAAAGTGGTTGAAGAAATGGATAGAGACTTTAAAGCATATATTGAGAAACACAAAGATAGAAAAATGACAGAGATTTTTGATAGCCTTGATTATGCTATACAGAATATAGTAGAAAATAGTCATTCAAAAGACCACTATTACAATAGAACAAAACAGATGGTAAAAGAGTGTGAAGAAGAACTTGTTCTTCGCTATGGCGCTGTCGAAAATGTAGATCCATATAATTACCTTCTGAAAGAAATTCACGAAATATATAAATTGCTTGATGAAGGATTATCGAAAGTGCCATCTGATTTTAGTGGAGGAATAGAAAAATATCTTCTGCAATGTTTATTTTATAAATTAGATGAGCTGAAAGATTATTGCAAAGAAACTGATGAATATTTTGAGAATTACGGTAAAACGATTATAAATGAGAAGGCTGATATAGAAATTACATTTGTTGAAGATTTCTTAGAAGATTAGTTAATCTTGTTGAAGGAATGATGAGGTGAAACAATGCTATATTATCGTTATAGAACCGGAAATGAATTATCAATAAAAGAATTAATATATGATGAAATGTTTTTTGCTTCCGTTAGTGAATGTAATGATCCATATGAGGGGAAACTATTTGCTGTTTTTGATAAAGATGCGGAATGTTGGAGTAATTTGATTGAAATAGCACTAAAGCCATTTAATATGCAACGTGCTGTGGAGTTGAAACAACGTATTATAGATTATTTTGTTGGGAAATCACCAATTTATGTTGGAGAGGTATTAAATCTATCAAATGATGAATTTTTGACGATAGCTAAAAATCAAACTGAAAATGTATTATTACCATTTGTTTTAGTAGAAATAAAAAACTATATCAATAACTATGTGCCACCTGAACAATATTTTGTTTCCTTATCAAAAAGTGCAACAAATTATTTAATGTGGTCACACTATGCCAATAATCATAAAGGGTATTGTTTGATATTTCGACCTATTAATGGGGAGATTAAGCAAAATCCTTTATGGAAAAGAACATCAATTTCGCATTTAACACCTAGATCACCTTTTCCAAGTATGTCATATCATATTGGAGATGCGTTTAAAGTAAAAGATATTGAATATTTGTCAGCTCCAGAACCGGTAAATGCCTTTATGTGTTTTCCTACCGCAATTTGTGGCGAAAATTATTCAGAGGAAGAAATGCAGCGATTTCGTAATGCTTTTCATACAGTATATTATAAAAAACATGGTGTATGGGAATATGAAAAAGAAGCTAGGCTAGTGATATCAGGTGATATTCCATGGCTTTCGGGTGAAAGATTTTCTTTAACAACTCATCAACGCTTGTTTCATTATGAATCAACTCAGCTGGTAGGAATTGTTTTAGGAGCAAAAATGTCAAAGGGTGATAAGCAAAGAATAAAAGAAATAATAAAAGAAAAAGTTGAGCGTTGGTATACAGGCAAACCTAAAGAGACAATAATATCGGATTTTGTGCTTTTTGAAGAAAAATTATCAGAAAATAATAGAAATATTGAAATTGAAGCACATGAAATATATACAGGCTTTGAAGTATTGGCGAAGAACGAACCGTCTTTTAGTAAAAAATTAACTGAATGGGAGCAAGGATATGCTATTAAATTTTCAGGAACGATATCTGAAAAAATTCGAATAGAGTAATATCCAGTAATAGATAAATGATTATAAAAAAATTACCTGAAATTTGTGAAATAAAAACAGGAAAAAAAGATGCGAACCATGCGAATAAAGAAGGAAAATATCGTTTTTACACATGCGCTAGTCAATATTCAATGTGTGATACTTTTTCATTTTCTGGGGAATGTGTAATAGTTCCCGGTAATGGGGATATTGGTTTAGTCTTTTATTATAATGGCAAATTTGAAGCATATCAAAGAACTTATGTCCTTTGTAATATAAAGATTAATCCTAAATATTTGTATTATCATATGTTGCATAAATGGCGTTATATTAATAGTGGAAAACAATTTGGTTCTACTGTTAAGTATGTACGCATGGCTAATTTTACTTCATATGAAATTCCAGTTCCACCTATCGCCGAACAGGAACGCATTGTTGCCCGTATTGAAGAATTGTTTTCGCAGCTGGATAAAGCAGTGGAAACATTGAAGATAATTAAAGAGCAGTTGGCTGTTTATCAGCAGGCGGTGTTGAAAGCTGCGTTTGAAGGAAAGTTGACAACAACGCATGTGAATTTAGATGTAGAATTAACCTGGCTATATGATGAAAAAATAAAACAGTTACCAATATTACCTTCTGAATGGCGGTATATTAACCTATCTGAATTGGGTGATTTAGGAAGAGGTAAATCTAAACATCGTCCAAGAAATGCAGCGATTCTGTTTGAAAATGGTAAATATCCGTTTATACAAACAGGCGAGGTGAAAGCTGCAAATAAATATGTTGAGACTTATTCGAATATGTATGGTGAATTTGGGCTTCAACAAAGCAAGTTATGGCCAAAGGGAACATTGTGTATTACTATTGCTGCTAATATTGCTGAAACGGCTTTTTTAGGTATGGATGCATGTTTTCCGGATAGTGTAGTTGGATTTACAGCAAATGAATATGTATTTCCAGAATATGTGCGATATTTTATTGAAGCGTCAAAAATTAGATTATCTGCTTATGCACCGGCAACTGCACAGAAGAATATTAATTTAGCTACGCTTGAAAATTTAGTGGTGCCATATTGTGCATTAACTGAACAAAAAATAATTGTGCAACAAATAGAAGAAAGACTTTCAATTTGTGATAATATAGAAAAAACAGTTGATGTTATATTGCAACAAACAGAGGCTATGCGTCAAAGCATTTTAAAACAGGCATTTGAGGGTGAACTAGTATGATGCAGGAATATGAGAAAATATTGAATCAAAAATACGAAGAAGTCTATAATGAATTGGAAAAAGAAGTTCATTCTGATTTACCGTTTCGTATTTACCATTACACCGGAGCATCTTTCTTGCAATCAATTATAAAACATAAACTTGGAGAAAAAGCTAAACTTTGGTTTACAAAATGGAATTTTTTAAATGATTTCAGTGAACTACGGTATATTCACGAAGTTGTTGATAATAATTTGCATATTTTGAATGATAAGACACCGGAATTGTACAAGTTTCTAAAGGAAATAAATGGGATAGATAGAGCTTTAAAGAATGACACGACATTTTTAAGATATTCTGCCCGAGAAAATTATATTTTATCATTTTCTTTAGAGCCTGATTTACTTAATATGTGGACCTATTACACTAAGTCAGCTCAAAATGATGGTTATAGTATTGGTTTTGATACAAGTGAGTTAGTTCGCTCAATCAATAATGCGAATCATATTACAGTTCAATGTGGTTATGTAATTTATGATGAAAAAGAGCAAGAACGGATTATACAAAAAATGTTATCGGAATTGCAAGAAATGTATATTATGCTTATGGACAACAGTGATGAAATAAAATATATACGGTGGATGATTTCAAATTGTTTTGAAGATTATATAAATCTGTTAGCGTGTTATTTTAAACATCCGGCATTTAAGGAGGAAAAGGAAATCCGCCTTGTATATGAGAACGTTCAAAATACAATGTGGGAAAAAGTACGTGAAAAAAATGGATTGTTTATTCCATATGTCGAGTTAGACTATGATGTCGAAAGTATAGAAGAAGTTTGGATTTCTCCAACATTGCAGGATAAGCACGCAGCTTATGGTTTGAATATTCTTGGAGAGCAATATGGAATCAATTGGAGCATCAATCAATCAAAGATTCCATTTAGAAATATATAATAATTTGTAATGTACTAGTAGAAGAAGTGTTGAAAGGTATTGAAATGGAACTTCATGAAAACACCACTGATGCGTTTATCGCTTATTTAAAACGGCATGGCTATCCAGAAATGAGTATTGCAACGGAATGGGGTACAAAGCAATGTATGGTGGATATAGCAATATTAGCGGATGATGGAAAGACCCCTGTTGCGATTTATGAGATAAAGGGAAAAAAATCAAAAAAAGCACTTGAACAAGGTATACGCCAATTAAGTCGGGTGCGGAATATGTTGGCATTGTCCGTACCAATGAGTTTAGTTTTTGGATTAGAATGTGAACCTTATTTTGAAGTACTAGATGTTTCTGATATTATTTATAATGCAAAGGTTGTGGATTATGATTATCTTTTAACAGAAAATAATCTTCTACAACAGCCAATTTCATATAAAAATATTCAGTTAGGGGTATCTGAAAAGAAACTTTTGCAAAAGCAGGAAGAACATATTAAACGCATAGACAAGCTAAAACCTTTATGCTGGGTTATTGTTCCGCTGCTAGCGATAGGATTATTGCTAGCAGATGCGACAGGTAAATATGTATTAACTGCTGAACGGCTAATTGTTTTTGGAACGGTATTATTAGTAGTTTTATTACCGTTCTTTAGTGAAGTAACAATAAAAGATTTCTCATTTAAACGTAAAAGCAATAAGGAGTAAACCTAATGTCTGAACAATCATCAACAATTATATCAAAAGTATGGGGGATGTGCAGTCCGTTACGGGATGATGGGGTTTCCTACGGGGATTATCTGGAACAGCTGACTTATCTGATTTTTCTGAAAATGTCGGACGAGTATTCCAAGCCTCCATACAAAAAGGAAACAGGGATTCCAGCGGGTTATACCTGGTCGGATATGAATACATTAAAGGGTGCGGAACTGGAAACCCAGTATAAAGAAACGCTTGAAAAACTGGGTGAACAGGGCGGTATTCTGGGCAAAATTTTTAAACAGGCGACGAATAAAATCAATAATGCATCGATTTTATACCGTATTGTCCAGATGATTGACAAGGAAAAATGGGTGTCGATGTCATCTGATGTAAAAGGTGAAATTTATGAGGGTTTGCTGCAGAAAAATGCGGAGGACGTAAAAAGCGGTGCGGGGCAGTATTTTACACCTCGTCCGTTAATTCGTGCTATGGTTGCCTGCTTACGGCCTGAAACCAAGAAAACAATCGCAGACCCGTGCTGTGGTAGCGGTGGTTTCTTTTTAGCGGCACAGGAATACATTGTAAATAATCATACTCTGGACAGAGAGGAAAAAGAGTTTCTGAAAAATGAAACATTCTTCGGTAATGAACTGGTTCCCACGACATTTAAAATGTGTTTAATGAATCTGTATTTGCATAATATCGGTGATATTTACGGCAATGTGCCGGTTACTCTGGGGGATGCATTACTGCTTGACCCGGGGATTCGTGTGGATTATGTGCTGACAAATCCTCCGTTTGGGAAAAAATCTTCGCTGACCTTCACCAACGAAGAAGGAGAACAGGAAGAAGAGGATTTAGTTTATAATCGCCAGGATTTCTGGACAACCAGTTCCAACAAACAGCTGAATTTTATTCAGCACATTAACACAATTCTTAAATCTACCGGTAAGGCGGCTGTGGTAGTACCGGATAATGTTCTGTTTGAAGGCGGGGCTGGAGAAACCATCCGTGAACAGTTATTAAAGACAACCGATTTACACACCATTCTTCGTTTGCCGACAGGGATTTTCTATAAGCCGGGTGTAAAAGCAAATGTTATCTTTTTCGATAAAAAGCCGGCAGGTGCAGAAATGCAGACAAAAGAAATCTGGATTTATGATTTGCGTACCAATATGCATTTCACTTTAAAACAGAATCCAATGCAGGATAAAGATTTAGAGGATTTTGTAAAATGTTATAATCCAGAGAACCGTTATGAGCGAACCGAAACATGGTCGGAGGAAAATCCTGATGGCAGATGGAGAAAATATGATGTAAACGATATTCTCCAGAGAGATAAGAAAAGTCTGGATATTTTCTGGATTAAAGATAAATCGCTGGCTGATTTAGATAATCTGCCATCACCAGATGTGCTGGCGGCAGATATTATTGAAAATCTGCAAAGTGCATTAGAAAGTTTCCAGGAATTGCAGCAACAGTTAATGAAAAAGAATAACATAGTGTATGAAGAACCGGAAAATACTGTTATGATGGTGGCAGAAAAAGAATAAACTGAAACTTTGCAGGATTCCCCTTGTAAATGTCAAATATTTCTATTAGAAATAAAACAGCATAAGGAGCGATATACATGCGTTTATATCATGGCAGCAATGTAGCGGTAAAAGAACCAGAAATTATTATTTCCAATAGAATGCTTGATTTTGGTGCAGGATTTTATACTACATCCAGTGAGAACCAGGCGATTCGATGGTCTAAAAACCAGACACTTCGTCGCAAGAGTGGGGCACCAGCGGTTTCTATATATGAGCTGGATGAAGAAAAGCTTCAGGAACTTTCTGTATTACGATTTGACGCACCGGATGCGGATTGGCTGAATTTTGTGACGGCAAATCGAAAAGGTATTTATAAAGGCAAAAAGTATGATATTGTTATCGGGCCTGTGGCAAATGATAACACCATGCCTGTCATTAATGATTACATGATGGGGAACATTGATGAGGAAACGGCATTGATTTTATTAAAACCGCAAAAGCTGTCTAATCAGTACGTCTTTCTAACGAAGAAAGGGCTTTCGGTTTTGCGGTATTTGGAGGCGAATCATCATGAGTAAACGAACGGCACCGTCAATTCTCCAGATGTTTGATACGGAACTGGCTCGTCTGATTGCGGAAAATCGCAAGATATCTGAGATGGATGCGTTGCGGATTTTTCTGGCTTCGGAAACACACACTATGCTGGAAAATGATGATATGAAGCTCTGGTATTTCAGTCCGCTGGCGATTTATGATATGTGGGAGGCGGAGGAGGCTACGGGTGATCCGCGTAATTCGCTGTATATCAGGGGGGATGAGGTATGAGTAAAGAGTTTCGGTTTTTTGCGTATCTGCTGGAGAGTTATGCCAGCCACAAAGGAACCACGGCATCAGAAGTACTGCATCTGCTGGATACGAAAGGGTTAACGGATTTTGTTTACAACATGTACGAGCTGTATCATGTAGAGGCTATTGAAAATGCATTTATGGATATCGACAGCCTCATTGCCACCGGAAAAACTGCGTGGCAGTAAAAGCAGAACGGTATTCCCGTTTTTCTTTTTCTGCTTGACAACGGCTTTGTTTTACAGGAAAATATTCTGATAGAAATAAAACGCAGCTGCGTTCAGTCATCATAATCAGTCATCATAACAGGAGGAAAGACTTTGTTCGAATTTGAATTAATTAAGGAATGTAAAGAAACAGGCGCCCGTGCCGGGATTTTCCACACGCCCCACGGCGATATTGAAACACCGGTCTTTATGCCGGTAGGGACACAGGCAACGGTAAAAACCATGACACCGGAAGAGCTGAAGGAATGTAATGCCCAGATTATTCTGAGCAACACCTATCATCTGTATCTGCGTCCGGGGCATGAGCTGGTGAAGGAAGCCGGCGGTCTGCACGGCTTTATGAAATGGGACCGGCCGATTTTAACCGACAGCGGCGGATTTCAGGTGTTCAGTCTGGGCGATTTGCGCAAAATCAAGGAAGAAGGGGTAGAATTCCGCAGCCATATTGATGGCTCGAAACATCTGTTTACTCCGGAAAGCGTGATGGAAATTGAAAATGCACTGGGTGCCGATATCATCATGGCATTCGACGAGTGCAACCCGTATCCTGCCTCCTATGAATATGTGAAAAATTCCAGCGACCGCACCTTCCGCTGGCTGGAGCGCTGCAAGGCGGCTCATAAACGGGAAGACCAGGCGCTGTTCGGTATTATTCAGGGCGGGATGTACCGCGACCTGCGCGAAAAAAGTGCCCGTGATATCACATCGGTTGACCTGCCCGGCTATGCCATCGGAGGGTTAAGTGTGGGCGAACCGCCGGAAAAAATGTATGAGATGCTGGAGTATACCACCCCTCTGATGCCGAAAGGCAAACCGCGTTATCTGATGGGTGTTGGCGCACCGGAAAACCTGATTGAGGGTGTTATCCGCGGTGTGGATATGTTCGACTGCGTTCTGCCGACCCGCATTGCCCGCAACGGCACCGTGTTCACCAAACACGGCAAGCTGGTTATCCGTAACGCCGAATACGCCCGCGACTTCCGCCCGATGGAAGAGGGCTGCCAGTGTTACGCGTGCCGTAATTACAGCCGGGCATACATTCGTCATCTGATTAAAACCGGCGAAGTGCTGGGTATCCGCCTGACCACCATTCACAATATCCATTTCCTGACCAACCTGATGAAAGAAATGCGGCAGGCCATTCTGGAAGACCGTATGGCTGAATTCCGTCAGCAGTTTTATAAAAATCTGGAAGTAAAATAAAGGATTTTGAAAATCATAGAAAGAAACTAAGCACAGACGGTAAAAATGAAAAGGAAAACGAGGGGGTGTAACAAATGGGTGGCAATATGAACGGTATGTTATCGTTATTACTGGTATTTCTGGTATTCTGGCTGTTCCTGATTCGTCCACAGCAGAAACAGGCAAAACAGCGTGCGGAAATGCTGACCGCATTAAAAGCAGGGGACAAGATTGTTACCATCGGGGGTATCTGCGGTACCGTATCCCGCATTACCGATGACAAAATCTATGTTGAAGTTGCGGAAGGTATTGTAATTGAAATGCTGCGCAATTCCATTTCGACTGTAGAAGAGGATTTATCCAGTCTGAAAGATCCTTTTGCAGAAGAAGAGGAAGAAGACTTTGACGACGAGGACATTTATTACGAAGATGATGAAGAAATCATTGACGCAGATGCCGATAAGAAAAAGATGTAAAACTGCATTTTACAGGTGTGAGCCCGACGGCTTGCACCTGTTTTTTGTACCTGCTGAAACCGTGCAAAATGGAACCGGTGATGCAAACAGATACTAGATTTAGTTGTACGAACCGGTGTATGATAAAGAAAATCACTAAATATGGGAAGAGGACGCATAAAATTAAATGTCAGATATATATTAGAAATATTTCTATCGCAAAAACGGCTTTAACAACAGGGTTTGATACTGTCAAGTAAAAAAGTTTGGGAATGGCAAAAAAGTTTGCCAGTTTGAATGAGGGGGAAATTGGTGATATAATTCTTAAGATAACGATTAGGAGGAGCGGGTATGATCTGTTTACAGGGCATTCAGAAACTGACACTGCTGGATTATCCGGGAAGGGTAGCCTGCACGCTGTTTACAGGCGGATGTAATTTCCGCTGTCCGTTCTGTCAGAACAGTGATTTGCTGCCATGCCATAAGAAAGGGCTTCTGGATAGCAGCGAGGTATTGGCTTTTCTGGAACAGCGCCGGAAAAAAAATCTGCTGGACGGGGTGTGTATCACCGGCGGGGAACCGTTACTGCAGGAAGGTCTTGGCTCGTTTCTGCGGGCACTGAAACAGATGGGATATGCGGTGAAGCTGGATACCAACGGAAGCCTTCCCGATAAACTGCAGGAATTCATCAAGGCGCAGCTGGTAGATTATGTGGCCATGGATATCAAGAATTCGCCGGAGCGTTATGCGGAAACAAGCGGAACCACAGGGTTATACAATCATGCGGTGGAGCGCAGTGCGGAACTGTTAAAAAAAGGGCTGGTGCCCTATGAGTTTCGCACCACGGTGGTAAAAGAGTTCCACGATGCGCAGAGCTTTCAGCAAATCGCTTCATGGATTGAAGGAGCCGGGGCTTATTATCTGCAGAGTTTTGTGGATTCGGATGCAGTGCTGGAAAAGGGGCTTCATGCGTATGAGCCGGAGGAACTTGAGGCGTTCCGGCAGATGATTCTGCCGAAGGTTCCATCGGCAAAGCTGCGCGGTGTGGATTTGTCCATTCGTTAGCAAAGAAGCAAGTCGTTACATAATGATAATGTGACGGGAAACATATTGGAATTGATGGTAAAAAACAACAGGGAACAAGGGGTGTTAGTATGTACGCTGTATTAAAACGAGACGGCGCTACAGCGGATTTTGATATCGCCAAAATCAGCACGGCGATTACGAAAGCATTTGAAGCGCAGAACAAGCAGTATCATCCAACGGTGATTGACCTGCTGACATTGAAAGTGACAGCTCATTTTGAACCAAAAATAAAAAATAACATGATTCAGGTGGAGGATATTCAGGACAGCGTGGAGGATGTACTGATTCAGGCAGGGTATGCCGATGTGGCAAAAGCCTATATTCTGTATCGCAAACAGCGGGAAAAAATGCGCAATATGCGCTCTACTATTTTAGACTACAAAGACCTGGTGGACAGCTATCTGAATGTTACCGACTGGCGTGTAAAAGAAAACTCTACTGTAACGTACTCGGTAGGGGGGCTCATTTTAAGCAACAGCGGCGCCATTACAGCGAACTACTGGCTGAGCGAAATCTATGACCAGGATATCGCCGATGCACACCGTAATGCCGATATGCACATTCACGACCTGTCTATGCTGACCGGCTACTGTGCGGGCTGGTCGTTAAAACAGCTGATTCAGGAAGGGTTAGGCGGTATTCCTGGAAAAATCACATCGGCACCGGCACGCCATTTGTCAACGCTGTGCAACCAGATGGTAAACTTTCTGGGTATCATGCAGAACGAATGGGCAGGGGCGCAGGCGTTCTCGTCCTTTGACACCTATCTGGCACCTTTTGTAAAAGTAGATAATCTGAGCTATGACCAGGTGAAAAAATGTATTGAATCTTTCATCTATGGTGTCAATACACCGAGCCGCTGGGGGACCCAGGCACCATTCTCCAACATTACACTGGACTGGGTAGTGCCGCCGGATCTGGCAGAACAGTATGCCATCGTGGGCGGCAAGGAGATGGACTTCAAATATAAAGACTGCAAAGCGGAGATGGATATCATCAACAAGGCCTTCATCGAAATTATGATTGAGGGCGATGCCAACGGCCGCGGGTTCCAGTATCCGATTCCAACCTACTCCATCACCAGAGACTTTGACTGGTCCGACACAGAAAATAACCGTTTATTATTTGAAATGACAGCCAAATACGGCACCCCGTATTTCTCCAACTATATCAACAGTGATATGGAACCGAGCGATGTGCGCAGCATGTGCTGCCGTCTGCGTCTGGATTTAAGAGAGCTGCGCAAAAAATCGGGCGGGTTCTTCGGCAGCGGGGAAAGCACAGGCTCTGTGGGCGTTGTGACCATCAACATGCCGCGCATTGCTTATCTGGCAGAAGACGAAGCCGATTTCTATCATCGTCTGGACAAGCTGATGGACATCGCAGCCCGCTCGCTGAAAATCAAGCGCACAGAGATTACCAAACTGCTGGATGAGGGCTTATATCCGTATACCAAACGGTATCTGGGCAGCTTCGACAATCACTTCTCCACCATCGGTCTGGTGGGGATGAACGAGGCCTGCCTGAATGCAAACTGGATCAGAGAAGATTTAACCCATGAAAAAGCATCTCAGTTTGCCAAAGATGTGCTGAACCACATGCGCAGCCGGTTATCCGATTATCAGGAACTGTACGGTGATTTATACAATCTGGAAGCCACACCGGCTGAATCTACATCCTACCGGTTAGCGAAACACGATGTGAAACACTATCCGGATATCATCACAGCATCCGAGCCAAACGACACACCGTACTATACCAACAGTTCCCATCTGCCGGTCGGCTATACCGAAGATATTTTCACAGCGCTGGATCTGCAGGATGAGCTGCACACCTTATATACATCGGGGACTGTATTCCACGCATTCCTGGGCGAAAAACTGCCGGACTGGCAGGCTGCGGCATCTCTGGTGCGCAAAATTGCAGAAAACTACACCCTGCCGTATTATACCCTGTCGCCAACCTACTCCATCTGTAAAGAGCACGGTTATATCACCGGTGAAGTGTACGACTGTCCGGCCTGCGGTGCCAAAACAGAAGTGTACAGCCGTATCACTGGGTACTATCGTCCGGTGCAGAACTGGAACGACGGCAAGAGCAAAGAATTCAAAGACAGAAAAGTATATAACATTGGCACTTCCGTGTTAAAACGGGATCCTGCCATGCAGGCAAAACCGGCAGAACTGCAGCCGGCACCGGCTGAACCTGAGCCGACAGCCATCGGCCGGGAGGAAGTGCTGCTGTTTACCACCAGAACCTGCCCGAACTGCAAAATGGCGGAAACCTTATTGCAGCAGGCCGGTGTCCGCTACGAAAAACTGGCAGCGGAAGAACACGCGGATCTGGTACAGCAGTATGCAATCATGCAGGCGCCTACTTTGATTGTCAGCACTGCTGACGGGGTACAGAAATACGTATCGGTGCCGGAAATCCGCCGGTATGTGACACAGAACATGTAAATAAAAACAGTTGAAACCGGCTTCAAGAGGTCAGATGTGAAAATCTGATTTCGCAGAGGCCGGTTTTTTGTGCAGGCATAACAGAAAAGAACATGGAGACACTAGTCTTATATTACAAAAAGGAGTGAAAGCCATGTTTAAACATGAAAAACAATTGTTTCATCCGGTCGCAGTAGAGCGGCCAAACCCTCAGTATGCGGCACTGCTGCAGGAGCAGCTGGGCGGCGCCAACGGTGAATTGAAAGCGGCCATGCAGTATATGTCACAGAGTTTTCGTATCAAAGACCCGACAATCAAGGATTTATTTATGGACATTGCTGCCGAGGAACTGAGTCATCTGGAAATGCTGGCGGCCACAATTCATATGCTGAACGGTCATGATGTGGATTATTCTACTGTGCCGGGAGGCGAAATTCAGAGCCATACGGTGCTGGGACTGAATCCGGGATTGATCAATGCTTCCGGCTATTCCTGGACAGCTGATTATGTTACGGTCACCGGCGATTTGTGTGCCGATTTACTGTCCAATATTGCGTCAGAGCAGCGGGCGAAAGTGACGTATGAATATCTGTATCGGCAGATTTATGACAAGAAAGTGCGGGAAACGATTGATTTTCTGCTGAACAGAGAAGAGGCTCACAACGCCATGTTTCGCGAAGCGTTTAACAAGGTGCAGGAGAGCGGTTCCAATCAGGATTTTGGTACAACCAGAGCTGCCCGTATGTATTTTGATCTGTCAACGCCTTCGCCAAAAGACAGTCCATTTCCGCATACAGATGTAAAACATCCGGCATTCCGGTAAAAAACAGCGGCTGTTCTGTAGATAATTTACAAATGTTAAGATTGGAAAAAGGTTGCAAAGAAACAATTGCAACCTTTTCTGTTTGGAGCTATAATAGATAAGTTGAGTAAATCGCTTTGTTTTTCTGTCCGTCCGGTGCTGTACTGGCCGGATGAGGCAGCAGAAGCAGAGTATTTAAAATCTAGGAGGATTGACTTTTATGCGTTGGCCAAAAGTAATTACACTGGTCGCAACCATTCTGGTTGTTGTACTGGCCGCAGGCATTCTGTTCCCGATCTACGCAGACAATGCGGTACTGGGCCTGGACCTGCAGGGCGGTGTTATGGTTCGTCTGGAAGCGCCGGAAGGAACCACCAGTGAAGAAATGGAAGCGGCGAAAACCGTAATTGAAAACAGAATCAATGCGCTTGGGGTAGCCGAGCCGGAGGTTCGGCTGGAGGGCAGCAACCGGATTTCGGTAGAACTGCCGGGGGTAGAAGATGCCGAGGAGGCAGTACGTGTTATCGGTACAACTGCAAAGCTGCAGTTTGTGCGTTACGATAACGGACAGGTGATTGTGGAAGGCAGTCAGCTGAAAAAAGCAAGCGCTTATGTAAACCAGGAAACCATCCATGCATCTGAAATGTACGGGGTTTCTCTGGAATTTAACGGCGAAGGGACAAAAGCCTTTGCTGATGCCACAGCAGATCTGGTAAACACCTACGGGACAGATGACAGTACCCGCCAGAACAGAATTATTGCGATCATTCTGGATAATCAGATTATTTCCGCACCGGCAGTAAAATCATCGATTCCAAACGGCAAAGCACAGATCTCCGGCAGCTTTGCGAGCTATGAGGAAGCACAGAGCCTGGCTATGATGCTGCAGGGCGGTGCACTGCCGATTGATTTAACCATCGTGGAAAAACAGACCACCGGTCCGCAGCTGGGGGCCGATTCTATTGAAAAGAGTATCAAAGCGGCTATCATCGGGATTGCTGTACTGGCAGTCTTTATGATTGCTGTTTACCGGGTACCTGGGCTGGTTGCCACCTTTGCACTGCTGCTGTATGCTATCCTTGTTATTGGTGCCAATGTGGCCATCAAGGCTACGATTACGCTGCCTGTTATCGCTGCATTCCTGCTGTCGGTCGGGATGGCGGTAGATGCCAATGTTATTATTTTTGAACGTATCAAAGAAGAACTGCATGTCTGCAAAACCTTGCGTGTTGCCATTGAAGCCGGGTTCAAAAAAGCATTTGCGACAATTTTTGATTCCAACATCACAACACTGCTTGCAGCGGTGATTCTGATTGCATTCGGCAGCGGTTCTGTGCGCGGCTTTGCCATCACTTTAACCATTGGTATTCTGGCTAGTATGCTCACAGCTATCACCTTCACCCGTTTCATGCTGACCACACTGGTATCTTCCAATCTGGTAAGCAATCCGCAACTGTATGGTCTGAAGAGAGGTGTCTGTGATGAAGATTAATATTATTGAAAAGAGAAAAATCTGGTACATCATTTCTGCCGTGATTCTGCTGGCCGGCATGGTATCCATGGCGGTGCAGGGTTTGAACCTGGGTATCGACTTTGTGGGCGGCAATAAAATCACAGTGCAGTTTGAAGAACAGGTGGACATCGCAGATTTGCGCGAAGCACTGAATGAAAATGGTTTGGAAGGCAGCAAGATTCAGGAACTGGATGACGGTTCCTTTGTGCTGAAAACCGCCGTCATGGATCAGGCCAAGCAGGACAGCCTGATGGCGGATCTGAACGCGAAATTCGGTGCGTTAGAAATTGTGTCCAGCGGTCTGGTAGGGCCTAGTGTAGGTGCCGAACTGAAAAAGAATGCCATAGTTGCATTGCTGCTGGCTGTTGTGCTGATGATTGCATACATCAGTTTCCGGTTTGAGCTGCATTTTGCTATCGCTGGTGTGATTGCACTGTTCCATGATATCTTTATTGTGGTGGCGATTTTCAGTATTCTGCAGCTGGAAATCGACAGCACCTTCATTGCAGCGCTGCTGACCATTTTTGGTTACTCCATCAACGACAAGATCGTTGTGTTTGACCGTATCCGTGAAAATATGGGCCGTGTGAAAAAAGACCAGCTGTCCGGTATTGTAAATATGAGTATCGGTCAGAGTTTCACCCGTTCCATGAATACCTCCATCAGTACGTTGATTTTGCTGCTGGCTACGCTGATTTTCGGCGGTCAGACAACCAGAATCTTTGTACTGGCCATCTCTATCGGTGTCATCGCAGGGACGTATTCCTCGCTGTGCATTGCCAGTCCGATCTGGTATGAAATGAAAATGCATCTCAAGGGCAGCCGCGTAGACAGTAAATAAAAGGTAACATCATAGAAACAGACAGGCCTTGATACAGCATCAGGGCCTGTTTTGGTAAAGGAGCGATTTCATGCAGGGAATGATTCATATTTATACCGGTGACGGAAAAGGGAAAACAACCGCCGCTGCAGGGCTGGCGGTACGGGCTGCGGGGCGGAAAAAACGGGTGCTGTTTGTACAGTTTTTAAAGGATAACAGTTCCGGAGAAGCTGCGCCGCTGCGCCAGATTGGTGTGACAGTGCGCGGCCTGACCAGTGCCGGATTTGTATGGCAGCTGAGTGATGCTGAAAAGCAGCACATACTGGAAGCCCAGAACCAGATGCTGCAGACCGTGCTGCGTGAATGCAGCGAGGGCATCTGGGACATGGTGATTCTGGATGAGATTATGGCCGCCTGTCAGACACAGCTGGCCGATGAAACAATGGTGGATGCTCTGATTGCCCGTAAGCCAGATGCCATGGAACTGGTATTGACCGGCCGCAATGCGCCGCAAAAGTGGATAGAACAGGCACATTATGTGACAGAACTGATTGGGCGGAAACATCCGTATGGACAGAACATTCCTGCCCGGGAAGGCATTGAATACTAGATTGTTTAACAAGGGTAACTAAAATTGATTTTCAATAAAATATTTTGGATTGCAATAATTATTTCATGGCAATTATATTATATCGTTGTGAAATAATTGTTTACTTTTTGTTTGTCTTGTGGTAAGATACTGTTGAAAGAGATGAAGATGGATTTCTTCATCCACAATGATTCTCTGCAGCAAATCAATCACGCTCTGGTCCTGAATCAGTTTGGACAGGTGCTGGTAGCCGTCAATGGCTTCCTGTTCACCGGCAATGCTGATATGCAGGACTTTTTCTATATGGGACTGGTACTGCAGAACGCCGCTGCTCCAGAAAGCAGGCCTTTTATAAGGGAATGCGCGAAACATCGGGTTGCCGCCCAGTGCTGTGATGGTGCGCCCCAGCAGATCGAGATGGCGCATCTCCACTTTCGCAATATTTCGGAATACAGTGCACAGCTGTGCCCATTCCGTGTCTAAAACCCAGCTGAAATACGTATACTGTGTAATAGCCGTCAGTTCACTTCTGGCGGAAGCCAGGGACGCGGCCAGCAGCTGTGCATAGGCGATATTGGGTGCAGCGGCCTGAATAGACGGATAAGGCTCCGGCGAAGCATATAATGTTGTTGATTCCATGATGATTCCTCCTGTCAGGATTTTTCAGGGATTTTCATGTATATGCCGGATGACGGTGCAATATGCCAGATGACAAACAGGAGGAATCACAATGACAGTGTCAGAGGAAAAAGCATTAACCATAAAAGTATCCCGTATCAGCATTATCCTCAATGTGCTGCTGACGGTGATGAAACTGACAGCCGGTGTTGCGGCCCGTTCCGGTGCCATGGTAGCCGATGCTGTACACTCAGCATCGGATGTATTCGGTTCCTTTCTGGTAATCATCGGTGCCAATGTGTCCGGTAAAGAGGCCGACAGAGAACATCCTTACGGTCATGAGCGCATGGAGTGCGTGATATCTATTATTCTGGCCAATATTCTGATGCTGGTCGGGCTGGGTATCGGCATGAGCGGACTGGAAAAAGTCCTCTCCGGCGATTACAGCGCTCTGACGGTGCCGGGGCAGCTGGCATTGTTTGCCGCTGTCATTTCCATTGCGGTAAAGGAAGGGCTGTTCTGGTATACAAAAATTGCTGCCAAAAAAATCAACTCTGTTTCTTTGATGGCCGAAGCCTGGCATCATCGCTCCGACGCGCTGAGTTCTGTTGGCAGTTTTGCCGGCATTCTGGGTGCCCGTCTGGGCTATCCCGTGCTGGACCCGGTGGCCAGTGTGGTGATTGCCGTACTCATCTTGAAAGTGGCAGTCGATATTTTCCGGGAAACCTTCGATCGTATGGTAGACCGCTCCTGCGATGCTGAAACAGAAACCGCCATGCGTCAGCTGATTACATCCTGCCATGGCGTGAAAGAACTGGATGTGCTGCGCACCCGTCTGTTTGGCTCCAGAATGTATGTGGAAGTGGAAATTGAAGCTGATGAAAATCTGTCGCTGCGCCAGGCGCATGATATTGCGGTGCAGGTGCATAACGGCATTGAAGAGAGCTTTCCGCTGGTGAAACATTGCGTGGTGCATGTCAATCCTGCCGCATGCAGTAAAAACTGACAGGATTGTTTTGATGTGATATGACAAAACGGCCTGGACAACGCATAGCTGAAATATACCATGCGTTATCCAGGCCGTTTTCTGTTATCCTCGCCCCGTTGCAGGGAAACAGGGGGATAGAGATGTTTATACAACGAAAAACCGTACATACTGAGAACGTATGCACGGTTTTTATAAAATGAGGGGAGAAAATGAAAAACAAAAAATAATCTGTAAATCACAGTATGTCAGTGGGCCAGTTTTTTGCGGCCTACTTTTAACACCATCTGGGCAACGGCGTTCTTTTCCTGGTCATTGGCCGATTCCCACATTTCTTTCATCAGGGCTTCTTCCGGAGAGTCCGGCTTCACGAACTGTCCCATCAGGTTACCGACGCTCACCATACCTTTTACCATCATCTCATCGGTCACACCGTGTTTCTGGCCGTCCTCGATGACGCGGGCCAGCGCCTGCGGAAACTGTGCCGGTTCGTTTGTGTTTTTACCAAACATGCTGATCACCTCCTGCTTGTCTGTAGTATGGTCAAAAACAAAATCAGATATACGCAAAAAAACAAATTGATTCATATACTGAAGGGAGGAGGGATGTATTTTGCAGCAGAACGGGGAAGCGTATCATCAGCGGCTGGTCCGGCCAAAACGAAAACAGAATCATACTCCTTCAAATGATGACCAGTGTATATCGGTTCTGCGCTATGCAGGGCATATTTTCCTGCTGGGTCTGATCGCGCTCACCAGTGAGCTGGTGAATCTGCAGGCCGGTGCCGTGCTGGAGGTATTACTGGATCCGTTCCGGAATGATGACGGAGAAAACCTGGAGCAGGATTTGCTGGCTGATGAACTGGGCGGCTGGATAACGGACAGTGATTTGTTTGACCAGGCTGGAGAGGATGAATTGTTTAATCTGATCGGGGAAGAGAATTTTAATCAGCGCTGATGGTATGCATGCTGTATTCTTGATGAATTTACAGGAAAAAGACTAGGCAACGCCAGAAAAATATAGTAAAATGAAACGATAGCTGACACAGTGAGATGTTTAAAAATTGACGACTAACTATGAAATGCTGGAGGCGTTCGTTTATGAATTATATCAGTACCAGAAATAATTATGAGCCAGTCAGTGCGGCTGCGGCTATTGCACAGGGCATGGTGCCGGCCGGCGGTCTGTTTGTGCCGCAGTCTGTCCCGGCGCTGGCTGCCGATGAAATTGCGGCAATGGCAGGAAAACCATATCAGGAAATTGCAACATGGATTCTGGGTAAATATTTAACCGATTATACCGCGGAGGAGATTGCCGATTGCGTGCAGGGCGCATACAACACCAACTTTGATACAGCGGAAATTGCACCGCTGGTGAAATTAACCGAGAAGGAATATGTGCTGGAATTATGGCATGGCCCGACAGCTGCGTTCAAAGATATGGCACTGCAGTTAACCCCTCGTCTGCTGGTGAAGGCCATCGAAAAGCTGGATCTGAAACAGGAGATTATCATTCTGGTTGCAACTTCCGGTGACACCGGTAAAGCAGCGCTGGAAGGCTTCAAAAATGTAAAAGGCACCCGTATTATTGTATTCTACCCCGCACACGGTGTCAGCCGTGTGCAGGAACTGCAGATGGTAACCACGGACGGGGATAACACGTATGTGGTTGGCGTGGAAGGCAACTTCGACGATTGCCAGAGTGCGGTAAAAGAAATTTTTGCAGACCAGGCGCTGAAAGAAAAAATGGCGCAGAAGGGCTATCAGTTTTCTTCTGCAAACTCCATCAACTGGGGCCGGCTGCTGCCGCAGATTGTGTACTACTTTGCAGCATATCTGAATCTGGTGGACAAACAGGCCATCCAGTACGGCGACAAAGTGGATTTTGTTGTTCCAACCGGTAATTTCGGCAACATTCTGGCAGCATGGTATGCCGGTCAGATGGGTCTGCCGGTGGGGCAGCTGGTATGTGCGTCCAACAGGAACCGTATTCTGACCGATTTCTTTGCAACTGGCGTGTATGACCGCCGCCGCGATTTTTATCAGACAAACAGCCCATCCATGGATATTCTGATTTCCAGCAATCTGGAACGGTTCCTGTTTGCCATGACCGGCAGCAACGGCGATAAAGTGGCACAGTGGATGGATGCGCTGAAACAGGACGGTATCTTTACCGTTGATGCGGAAACAAAAGCAAATATAGATCAATTTGTTGTGGGCGGTGCGGCTGACGAGGCAGAAACGCTGGCTATGATTCAGCAGTGCTACGCAGAGCACAACTATGTGCTGGATACTCACACAGCGGTTGCGCTGAAAGTGAGCAGAGAACAGAACAGCGGCAATGTGGCCGTTATCGATTCCACTGCCCATCCATGCAAATTTGTATCCAGCGTACTGACTGCATTAAACGGTGCGCCAAGCCAGGCCAGCGAACTGGAACAACTGGAAGAACTGGCTGCAAAAACCGGTATTGCACAGCATGTCGGGCTGCTGGATTTAGATAAAAAACCGGTGCGCCACAATACCGTATGTGAAAAAGACGGCATCAGCGCAGCAGTCCAGACGATTCTGGGGCTGTAACCGGCGAATCCGTTGGAAAAATGAAAACAACAGGGCGGTGCGGCATCGCCCTGTATTATTTTATAAAACCGTGGTGTTGGAGGAGTGTATGTTATGTCAGATGGGATTATTCGTGCGTTAGCGTATGATGGACAGGTTCGCGTTTCTGCGGTTATCTGCACCGATGCGGTGGAAACGGCGCGTCAGTGTCATGATGCGTTTCCGACTGCAATCGCAGCGCTGGGCAGAACCATGGCCAGCACTTTGCTGCTGTCCTGGGGCTTAAAAGGGGAGGGGCATATCACCCTGCGCATCTTTGGCGACGGCCCGCTGGGCGGTATCATTGTAACCGGCGATGCGGAAGGAAATGTAAAAGGCTATGTGCAGGAACCGCAGACCGATTTGCCGCTGAACAGCAGAGGCAAGCTGGATGTGGGCGGCGCCATCGGAACCGGGGATTTGTATATCTCAAAAGATATCGGACTGAAAGAGCCTTACACCGGCAGTGTGCCGCTGGTGACCGGCGAGATTGGAGATGATGTGGCAAGCTACCTGATGACATCCGAGCAGACACCGTCGGTGGTATCGGTGGGTGTGCTGGTGAATGCGGATTACACGGTAGCAGCTGCAGGCGGTATTATTCTGCAGGCCATGCCGAACTGTGATGAGGCGGTTCTGGATGATTTAGAAGCCAGACTGCAGGGCGCACGGCCTGTGAGTACCTTAATCAATGAAGGGGCCGGCATTGCGGATATCATCCGGAATTATCTGCCGGGCGTGGAAGTGCAGCTTCTGGAAGAAAATCCGGTACAGTGGCACTGCAATTGCAGCAGGGACCGGATTAGCGGTCTGCTGAAAAGTATTGGTGTGGAAGAACTGGAAGATATGATTGAAAACGATGGGGAAACGGAAGTGACCTGTCATTTCTGCAGCACCAGGTATCATTTTGACAGATCAGAGCTGGAAGAGATTCTGGCTGGCATGAAGGAAGATTTAGCAAAGGATTAAAAGGAAGTGGCGCCAATGGAGTATCAGTCCTGTCTGAACTATCTGAGCAGCAGCTGTGCGCGCAATGTGCCGGGCGGCTTTGAACGCACGCAGCGGATGGCAGAACTAATGGGCAATCCGCAGGATCACCTGCGTACCATTCATATTGCCGGAACAAACGGGAAAGGTTCTACCGCAGCCATTGTCACATCCATTCTGCAGCAGGCGGGGTATCGGGTGGGGCTGTTCACATCGCCCCATCTGGAGTGCTATGAGGAGCGCATTCAGATAAACGGGCAGATGATTTCCCGGGAAGACTTTGCCGCCATTCTGACCAGGCTGATTGAGCAGATTGTGCCGAAACTGCTGGAGGAGGGCATGCAGCATCCCGGTGAGTTTGAACTGCTGACCGTGGCCGGCTGGCTGTATTTTCAGGACAAAACCGACTTCGTAGTGTCGGAGGTGGGCCTGGGCGGCACACTGGATCCGACCAATATCATAAAAGCGCCGGTACTCACTGTGATTACGCCAGTCAGTCTGGACCACTGCCAGATTCTGGGCAGTACAGTTGCAGAGATTGCCCGGGAAAAAGCCGGTATTTTAAAAGCCGGTGTGCCGGTGATTGTGGCACCGCAGCAGCCGGAGGGCCTGCAGGCAATCCAAAATGCGGCGGAAATACTGCAGGTGCCGGTAACAGCCATACTGCCTGAATCTCTGCAGCCGATGGAAACCAGCCTGCAGGGCGTTTATCAGCAGATGAACTGCAATACGGCAGTGGCAGCCGTGCACAACCTGGCGGAACGGGGTATTCTCTCTGTTACCCAGGAACAGATTGCGTCCGGGTTACAGCAGGTATTCTGGCCGGGGCGCATGGAGTATCGGAATTTAGGACAGCAGCGTGCCATTTTACTGGACGGTGCGCACAATCCTGCCGGTATTGCGTGTCTGGCGGAAAATCTGCGCAGCCTATACAGTGACAGAGAACTTGTGCTGTTTTTATCGATTCTTGATGACAAAGAGCAGCTCCCCATGCTGCGGGAGATATTGCCGCTGGCATCGGCTGTCGTGCTGACCAGACCGGAACACGACCAGCGGGCGCAGCACTGGCGGCAGATGGAGCGGACCATACAGGAGATTGTGCCGGGCTGTCCGTGCCGTTTGTACGAGGATTACCGGGACGGATTACAGCGGGAAGTGGAAAACCTGAAGCCGGGGCAGCTGCTGTGTGTTACCGGCTCTTTATATCTGCTGGGCGACTGCCGCCGGGCGTTACATGAAATATTGTCTTAGACCTTCTGTTTCAGGAGGTCTTTTTTCGTTTCCTTCTGCATACCCATACAGTAATCTGACAGAGAAAGGAACGGAGGGCGTATGGAGTGGGTCAGGAAAGTTGCAGCAGCGCTGCTGTCGCTGGTGCTGATGTTTGCCTTTGTGCAGATTGTGGGCGGTTATCTGATCGGGCAGCTGAGCCAGAATACCGGACAGGTTCTGGAGCCGCAGACGGAGGAAAAAGTAGTGAAACAGATGGTGCTGCAGCTGGAGCCCATGGAGTATTATACGGTTCAGGTGGGGTCATACCAGGAGGCATCGGCTGGACAGGCCAGGATTAATGCACTGGCACAGATGGGATACCGGGTCTGTGTATCACAGGGGCCGCCGTTTGCTTTGTGGCTTGGCTGTATGGGGAAGGAGCCGCAGCTCAGTGATTTGCCGGAGGCCGTGCGAAACAGCAGCAGTGATATATTTGTACAGAAAAAGATTCTGAATGAGACAGCCCTGCGGTTTTCAGCAGCGGACAGCCAGGTGATGGAACAGGCAGCGGCACTGCTCAGCAGTTATGATGTGGTGCTGAAACATTCGCTGCAGATGTTTCAGGATTATCGCTATGAGGCCTGCAGTGAGGAAAACTGGGCGAACATGATTGAACAGATTGCAGAAGAACTGACCATGATACAGGAAACAGCCGGTGCATTGCTCAACGATGAGGCCAGCGAGCCGGTGGCCAGCGGGATTTTAAATCTGCTGGCGGTGACCGAGGAATACGGGGAAAGCCTGCAGCTGATGCAGGAGAAGAAAAGTGATCAGGTTGTATTGCTGGCCCAGAGCTGCCTGCTGGAACTGATAGAACAGTATCACGGCTTTATGACTGAGAATAGCGATAAAATTAATTTGTGAATGCCGATTCGATTTTTATTGATTATCTGCGCTGCAATCGGTATAATATTGTGAGGTAAAATTTCGAAGCAGATTGACAAAAGGGGTTGTATTGATGAAAGAATTAAAAATCCCAGAAGCGACAGTCAGCAGATTATCGGTATATTCCAGATATTTAACAGGCGTTGAAAAGCAGGGCATCGTTAATATTTCTTCCGGCGAGATTGCGGAAGGGGTGGGCGGTACACCTGCTCAGGTTCGGAAAGATTTGGCTTATTTCGGAGAGTTTGGTACTCGTGGCGTGGGTTACAATGTAAAACAGCTGAATCATGAAATTATGGGCATTCTGGGGTTGAAAAAACGCTGGAACGTCATTTTAATCGGTGCAGGCAACCTGGGCTCGGCGCTGAGCCAGTATCGCGGATTTCAGGAACGCGGCTTCAATATCATTGCAGTATTTGACAACGATATGAACAAGGTAGGGCTGAAGCTGAACGGGCTGCCGATTTATGCGGTGAGCCAGATGGCAGAATTTGTTGATAAAAACGATGTTTCCATCGGCATTATCACTGTGCCGGCCGAGTATGCACAGGATATTGCCGACATTCTGGTAGAAACACAGAACATCAAAGGAATTCTGAATTTTGCTCCGGTGGTGTTAACCATTCCGGAGGAAATTGAAGTGCGTGATGTTGACCTGACTGTAAATCTGGAAGTGCTTTCCTATAATATCGAGAAGAAATAAACTTGTATGCAGGGGCTTTGCGGAATAGATTCGGCAAGGCTCTTTTTTCATCAATAAAATTATGAGAAAATCGGATATTTTGTTGTAGAAATCTGATTCAGGTTGTGTTATACTATGAAATGGTCTAAGTATTGTATAGGTTTTTCCTGTCAGTACGGAAAAGCCCTTGGCGTTGGTAGCGCCGGGGGCTTTTTATTTTTTATGCAATCAGAATGAAAGTGTTTACAGCTGCTGTAAAATTATGGTATACTGTGAATGGAATTTTTTTAAAGATGAAAATTTTTATCGTTTTTTTTCATGGATTGCAGAATACTGCTTGTTTCCGCTCATTTGTAATGTTATTATTATCTAATATGGGAAATTAGACTTATCAGAAGGGATTGACCCATGTTATGACATTGATTTTGGCTTCTGCATCTCCGCGGCGCCGGGAATTACTGCGTCAGATTGGTGCAGATTTTCAAGTGGAAGTGAGCCATACACCGGAGATTATTGATGCATCGCTGCCGCCGGAAGAGATGGTGCAGCAGCTGGCCTTGCAGAAGGCATCTGCCGTGGCGGCAGGGCATGAAACCGGGCTGGTGCTTGGTGCTGATACCATTGTGGTAAATGATGGCGTTCTGCTGGGAAAACCGGGAACTGCAGAAGAAGCGGCTGACATGCTGCGCAGTCTGTCCGGCAAATGGCATCAGGTGATGACAGCGGTGGCACTGGTGGATGCCTCGGGTGAAAGGAAGCCCTGGGTGTCGGTGGAAAAAACAGGTGTAAAATTTCGTGTGCTGACCGGGGAGGATATTGCGGCCTACATCGCAACCGGCGAATCGATGGACAAAGCAGGCGCATATGGAATCCAGGGATACGGAGCACTTTTGGTGGAAAAAATCGAAGGATGTTATTTTAATGTTGTTGGATTGCCCCTGCAGAGAGTCGCAGCCGGACTGCGAAACTGGGGGATGAATCTCTATGCATACAACGGTTTGCAAAATGAAAGAATATCCACAGCATGCCCGTCCGCGGGAACGGATGGAAATGCTGGGAGCAGCCAGACTGTCTGACAGAGAGCTGCTGGCAATTTTACTGGCTACCGGCGGCAGAGACTGCAGTGCGCTGGATCTGGCCGAACAGCTTCTGGTGCAGTACAAAGGTCTGAGCGGCCTGCGTGATGTAGCGCTGGATGAACTGATGCAGCAGAAAGGTATTGGCGTTGCGAAGGCTGCCACCATTGCGGCAGCTGTTGAGCTGGGCAAACGAATCTGTACCGGCGGATGTGGTTACCGGCCGGTGATTGGCAGTTCTGCCGATGCGGCCCGTATTCTGCAGGGCCAGCTGCAGGGACTTGACCGGGAGCATTTTCTGGTGCTGCTGTTAAATCAGAAACAGGCGCTCATCAGCATTGAAACAGTATCAGTCGGCATACTGAACGGTTCGCTGGTGCATCCGCGGGAAGTGTTTAAACCGGCCATCAGGCGCAGCGCTTCCACGATGATTCTGGTACATAATCATCCCAGCGGCGTTTGTGAGCCAAGCGAGCAGGATTTGCAGGTGACACAGCGCTTAAAAGAAGTTGGAAAAATTGTAGGAATTGAAGTGATAGATCATATCATTATTGGAGAAGATACCTATTATAGTTTTCGTGAGAACCAGGTGTTCTGACGAAACCAGAGTGAAAGGAGCAGGAAACGATGTCGAAAGAAATTGCAATTGATTTAGGGACAGCCAACAGCCTGGTGTATGTACAGGGAAAAGGCATTGTCATTCGGGAACCGTCGGTGGTTGCCATTAAAAAAGATACGGGAAAAGTGCTGGCAGTAGGGGATGAGGCAAAAAAAATGATTGGCCGCACGCCCGGCAATATAGTGGCAGTAAAGCCATTACAGGACGGCTTTATTGCAGATTTTGACGTCTGCGCCACCATGCTGAAGTATTTCTTTGACAAGGCAGTCGGCCCGACCGGGTTTTTCGCAAAACCGCGGGTGATTATCTGTGTACCTGCCGGTACCACATCGGTTGAAGAACGGGCTGTGCGCGATGCAGCAGCCCAGGCAGGCGCAAAAGAAGTACATGTGATGGAAGAACCGATGGCTGCTGCCATTGGTGCAGGATTACCGGTATCGGACCCGACCGGCAGCATGATTGTGGATATCGGCGGCGGCACCACTGACGTGGCAGTGATTTCGCTGGGCGGCGTGGTAACCAGTCAGTCTATCCGCATTGGCGGCGACAAAATGGATGATGCCATTGTAAACTTTGTGAAGAAAAACTATAACCTGCTGATCGGGGAGCGCACCGCAGAGGAAATCAAAATGGCAATCGGCACGGTGCACATGCTGCCGGAAAGTGAACATCTGACCTATGTGGTAAACGGGCGTGATCTGGTGACTGGTCTGCCTCGTCAGGTGGAAATTTCTGACCATGAGATTCATCTGGCATTCAGTGATATTATTCAGAGCATCCTGGATGCCATCAAGTCCTGTCTGGAAAAAACACCGCCGGAACTGGCCGGTGATATTATTCAGCGCGGCATTGTGCTGGCAGGCGGCGGTTCGCTGATTCGCGGTATGGATCAGCTGATTTCCGAGGAAACCGGTATGCCGGTGATTTATGCCGAAGATCCGATGACCAGCATTGTGCTGGGTGCAGGCAAAGCCCTGGAAAATATTGATTTACTGCGAAAAGTAGAAAACGGCCATAAACTGGGCCGCTAGTAGGAGCTGGCTGCTATGTTCAGGAGGAAATGGGTTCGCAATCTGCTTGTTGTAGCGGCAATGATAGCTGTTTTTCTAACGCTGGCGGTGAATACTGTACAGCCGAGAGAAAACCTGACGTTTGTGGAAAAAGGGCTGCGCATTGCAGCCAGTCCGTTTCAGTATGGGTTTAAGGCTATCAATGACAGTGTGAGCGGCTTTTTTGCCTATTTTACAGAAAAAGAAGCCCTGCAGCAGGAGAATGAAGCGTTAAAACAGCAACTGAGCCAGCGAAACAACGAGCTGACTCAGATGGATGAAATCAGTATGGAAAATATTCGGCTGCGAGAACTGCTGAATTACAAAGAGGAAACCCGGGGACAGTATCAATTACAGCTGGCCGGGATTATTGCGGAAAATAATACGAATCTTCAGCACACCATCACGCTGGATAAAGGCAGCAATGACGGTGTGGTAACCGGGATGACAGTGCTGAATCATTGGGGGCTCATTGGCCGTATCACAGCGGTGCTGCCGGACTCCAGCGAAGTGATGCTGCTGCCGGACAGAGAGAGCGCCATCGGTGCCCGTGTGCGGAGCACCCGTGAAGTCATCGGTGTGGTAGAAGGGGACGGCAGCGGCTCGTCCAGCCTGCAGATGATTCATCTGCCTCACGATGCGGACCTCTACGTTGGAGATTCTCTGACAACCTCCGGCCTGGACGGTGTATTCCCGGGCGGGATACAGATCGGGGAAGTGACTGCCATCGAATACAGCGCAAACGGTCTGACCAAAACGGCAACCGTGAAGCCGTACGTGAATTTCTCTCGTCTGGAGGAAGTGTTTGTTCTGATGAACAGCGGAGGAGGGGCTGCCCAGTGAGAGTGGTTGTTCTCTTTCTCGTTGCATTTTTAGGTATCGTGCTGCGCGATACGGTGTTTAATGGATTATCGGTGGCGGGCGGCAAGCCGGATTTTGTGCTGATTATGGTGGTGTATTTTGCCATATTCCGCGGATCGGTGCAGGGCGGCCTGCTTGGTGCTGCGCTTGGCCTGATGGAGGATCTGATGACAGGTCGTTTTATCGGGATTAATGCTATCTGCAAAGGGTTAATCGGATTTATGGCCGGGTATTCGGAGCGTAATCTTCACAAAAATAACTTTTTTGTGCCCATTGCAGCGGTGCTGATTGCCACCTTTGGAAATGCAGTGCTGTATTATCTGTTCAGCGTTATGATTGGCGGTAATGTAGGGCTGGATACCATGCTGTTTACCAGCATCCCTGATGCTGTTTACAACATGTGTTTTTCTCCGGTTTTTTATGCGGTATTTTATCGGTTTTTTGCGGCTGAAGCCGGTAACTGACAGATGGTGTGCTAACTGGTTAGAAAGGAGCGACGGCAGTGCAGGCAAAAGAAAAGAAAAACCTGGAAGATCTGGTTCGTATCTATACGGTGCTGGTGTTTGTGGTCATCGGACTTTTAATTACCCGTCTGGTTTGGCTGCAGCTGGTGGAGACAGATGTGTATGCTTCCCGTGCAGATGCCCAGCGCAATCGACTGATGGCAATCACTGCCACCCGCGGTGACATTATAACCAGTGACGGGACGGTTCTGGTGACGGACCGTCCAAGCTATCAGCTGACAGTAGAGTATCTGTCGATGCGGGCGGATGGCGAATATGATGAAGCATTAATCAATCGGCTGGTTCGGGTTGTGCAGGATCCGGAACTGACCGCTGAAAAAGTAAAAGAAATCTGCGATGCCAACAGCGGCTATTTATATAAGCCGGTTGTGCTGAAAAAAAATCTGGACATGGCGACGGTAAGCCGGATAGAAGCCAACCGGGATACGCTGCCCGGTGTCAGTGTGGAGGCCGTTCCGGAACGAACCTATCTGCACGGCATGCTGGTCAGCCATGTGCTGGGATATATCGGTGAGATTAACCAGTCGGAACTGGAAGAAGCAACGGTGCAGGCGGAACAGGCAGGCGAAGAAACCCTTTATAAGATGGGGGATTACGTCGGGAAAGTCGGGCTGGAAAAATATTATGATGAAACACTGCGCGGGACCGACGGGTACCGCCAGGTGGAAGTGAACGCCGGCGGCCGTCCTGTGTCAGATGTAAAAGTGGTGGAGCCGGAAGCAGGCAACAGCCTGGTGCTGACCATCGATGCAGATTTGCAGCAGACTCTGGAAACAGCGCTGGATACTACCATTGCCGGTCTGCAGAGTCAGAGCCGTTCCGACAAAGCGGGTGCAGGCGCGGGTGTTTTGCTGAACGTAAAAACCGGCGAAGTGCTGGCTATGGCCAGCCGCCCTGATGACAATGTGGGGCAGCAGAACAGAGCCATTCAGGGGCGGTATATTCCCGGCTCCACCTTTAAACCGGTGACGGCGGTGGCTGCACTGGAAAGCGGTGTGGCAACCGATTCGGAAACCATCTACAACCCGGGTCGATACTGGATTGCACCATTTATCAAAACAACAGCGCCCATTGGCTACTATAACCTGTACAACGGGATGGCTAAGTCGGATAATGTTTATTTCCAGGAAATCGGCCGCAGAGCCGGCATTGACACCATTGCAAAATATGGTGAGGCGCTGGGGCTTGAAGGGCCGACCGGTATTGACCTGGCCTATGAAAGCACCGGCGATCGGGCTACCCAGGGGCTGCCGACAGCGCAAAAACGGCAGATGTATCAGAATATGGCGGCGGAAAGTTCCGATATGCTGTTTGATAAAAAAATAGCAGCGCTGGAAGAGGAAAAAGCGGCTGCGCTGGCAGCGGCCTCGACGGAGGAAGAAAAGAAAAAAATAGAACGAAGATATAACAGCAGTATTGCGATTGCAAAAAGTGATAAACTGATTAACCATAAATGGAACTCGGAATGGCATGCAGCCGATACCTTTAACGTTGCCATCGGGCAGGGCCGTCAGAACTATACGCCGTTACAGTTGGCAGTTTACACGGCGGCCATCGCCAACGGCGGCACTGTATACCAGCCGTATGTGGTAAAAGAAATCCGCAACCATGCCGGAGAAGTGATTGAAACAAAAGAGCCTGTGGTGCGGCAGGAAGCCGGTATCAGTGAAGAAACGCTGACCAGAGTGCGCAATGCCATGTGCAAGGTAACTGACGTTGGCGGCGGTGCGTACGGTCTGTTTGCCAGTTTCCCGGCAGACATTCAGGTGGCGGCAAAAACCGGTACCGCACAGCCGGGGGGAAGCGGGTATCGTGTTGGCAATAAAGAGTACTACGATGGTCTGTTCATCTGCTTTGCACCAGCTGATGATCCGGAGATTGCATTTGCCTGCGTGATGGAATACGGGTATAGCGGTTCCGGTTCGGCAGGGCGTGTGGCCAAAGCTGTACTGGAAGAATATTTTAACCTGAATGAGCAGTAAATTGCAGGAGTTTTTAGTTTCATGTATAATAAATCAAAAGACAGGAGTCTGGAGAGATACGTATGGGAGAAGCAGTAAGTTTTAAAGGAAATAAAGACGGGATTGTTCTGCTGCTGGACTGCGGTGTGGAGTTTGAATCCCTGTGTCAGATGATTGTGCAGAAGCTGTGGCAGTCCAGAAGTTTTCTGGGGGAACATACGACTCTGGTTGTCAACTCCGGCGATGTATGTCTGGACGGCGGTCAGCGGCTGGCACTGAAAGTGCTGCTGCAGTCGCTGGGGCATGAAGTGAAGTATTTCCTGCCGGAAGATAGTGCGGCAGTACTGCCGAAACAGCCGGAGGAAACAGAACTGACGCCATCGGTGCAGCAGGCGGAAAACTGGAACATGGAGGCATTACAGGCTGCTGTTCCGGCAGAACTGGCTGACGTGGCTCACTATCCGGCAAACGGGGCGCTGGCGGTACGAAAAAATGTCCGCTCCGGGCAGAAAATTTCCTACGACGGTACCCTGATTATATTCGGGGATGTCAATGCCGGTGCAGAACTGGTGGCAACCGGGCATATTCTGGTGCTGGGAACGCTGCGCGGTGTGGCGCATGCGGGCTGCCAGGGAAACAAACAGGCGATTGTGTACGCCACGAATCTGTGCTCGCTGCAGCTGCGCATTGCTGATTTGATTGCAAGAGCGCCGGACGGCGAGAGCAATGAACGGCATGTACCGGAGCTGGCAAGAATTATCGATAATTATCTGGTGATTGAGGAAGTATAAAAGAGGAATGGAGGCTTTCATATGGGCGAAGTAATTGTAGTAACATCGGGGAAAGGCGGCGTTGGCAAAACCACAACTGCTGCCAATATCGGCACCGGGCTGGCGGCGCAGGGCAAAAGAGTGGTACTGATGGACACCGATATCGGGCTGCGTAATCTGGACGTGGTGATGGGTCTGGAAAACCGCATTGTGTATGACATTGTGGATATTGCACAGGGGCACTGCAAACTGAAACAGGGCATGATTAAAGATAAACGGTTTCCGGAACTGTATCTGATTCCTGCGGCGCAGACAAAGGACAAAACCGCTGTAACGGAAGAACAGGTTCGAGCCATCTGCAACGAGTTAAAACAGGAAGCGGATTATATCATCGTGGACTGCCCGGCCGGCATTGAACAGGGCTTTAAAAACGCCATTGCCGGTGCCGACAGGGCCATTGTGGTAACCAATCCGGAAGTGTCTGCCGTGCGTGATGCCGACCGCATCATTGGATTACTGGAAGCCCATGGCCTTGGCAATCCGCAGCTGGTATTGAATCGTGTGCGCCCGAATATGGTGCGGCAGGGTGATATGATGAGTGTGGATGATATTCTGGAAATTCTGGCAATCAAACTGCTGGGTGTGATTCCGGATGACGACAGCATTGTCATTTCCACCAACCGGGGCGAGCCAACCGTGCTGGATCAGCAGTCCAGAGCAGGACAGGCATACCGCAATATTGTAAAACGTATTCTGGGAGAAGAGGTTCCGCTGATGAATCTGGAAGTGGAAGAAGGCTTCTTTGCCCGTCTGATGAAACTGTTCAAAGGAAACTAGGGGGGCGCGAGATGGCAAGTTTTTTACAACGACTGTTCGGCGGTGAAAAAAACAGCAAGGACCTGGCCAAAGACCGCCTGAAACTGGTGCTGATTCATGACCGTGCCAGCATGTCCCCGGCAATGATGGAACATCTGCGCCGTGACCTGATAGAAGTGATTTCCAGATATATGGACTTTGACGAAGCGGCTCTGGATGTACAGATGGCAGAGCAGGATAATATGACCATGCTGGAGGTAAATATTCCGGTTTCCAGTGTAAAACGAAATGCCGGTGTCTGATTGGGAATCATTCGCAATAAAATTCTGAAATGAAATATAGAAAGGAGCTGTCACACAAATCCGATGCAGAACTTTTATCGTTTGTTAAAAAAAATGGATTTCAGTATTCTGCTTACCGTTACCAGTATCATTGTGCTGGGTCTGTTTGTGCTGGACAGCGCTGCGGCCAGTAAAGAGAGCAATTATGTGATGAGGCAGCTGATCTTTGTCTTTGCCGGAACGGCCGCCATTTTTGTTCTTTTGAAGTTTGATTACAGTATGCTGAAAAACTATCCGAAAGAGTTATATATTGCCTCGATTGTGCTTCTGGTGGCGGTTCTGATTTTCGGGGTAAAACGCGGCGGCGCCAGAGGCTGGTTCTCCATTGGAGGCTTCACGCTGCAGCCGGCAGAGTTCTGCAAAATTCTGCTGATTCTCAGTTATGCCCAGTTTTTATCTGCGCGGCGGGAACATCTGCAGACGTTTCAGGAACTGATTCCGTGCATCTTATTTATGGTGCCTCCGGTTTGCCTGTTGATGCTGCAGCCCGATTTAGGCAGCTCGCTGGTATATATCTTTATTATGGTGGGGATGCTGCTGATTGCCGGTGCCAACCGTAAAATACTGGTAGGCCTGTTTGGCGGCAGTACCGTTGCGCTGATTGTGTATCTGATTGGTGTCTGGAAGTTTAACTGGTGGTGTCCGCTGCAGAAATATCAGCTGAATCGATTTCTGGTGCTGTTTGACCCCACTCTGGATCCGCGCGGGGCGGGCTATAACGTAGCCCAGTCGAAAATTGCCATCGGCAATGGCGGTCTCTGGGGAGAAGGGCTGCACATGGGCAGCCAGAGCAGCGGGGCGTTCATGCCGGAACAGTGGACGGACTTTATTTTTGCTGTGCTGTCAGAAGAACTGGGATTTATCGGGGCATGTTCCTTGCTGCTGCTGTATGCATTTTTACTGTTCCGCGGGCTGCGGATTGCCATGCTGTCCAGGGATTTATTCGGCGCTCTGGCGGCTGCAGGGATTGTCAGCATGTATCTGTTTCATATTTTAGAGAATGCCGGTATGACCATGGGGCTGATGCCCGTTACCGGGATTCCGCTGCCCTTTGTCAGCTACGGCGGCAGTTCGATGCTGACCAATCTGGTGGGAATCGCGCTGCTGCAGAATATTTATGTGCATCGGCAGCGGCTGATTTTCTGACGGACGATGCGAAAAGCAATGAAAAAACAGGATGTCTCTGTTCCAGGGATGTCCTTTTTTACGGCAGTTCATAAATAGATTGCATAAATAATATGAATCAGAAAAAAATTGTTTTTTGATTCGAACTCATATAAACTATAAAGATAGTGCATTTTTCTTAAAAGAGAAGATGCGGCATATGATTGTTATTATATACAGGTAAAGAGGTATCTGATGTTAAATTTTGAAACATTAAATCTGAAAGAAGAAATTTTGAAAGCCATTCAGGATATGGGCTTCACAGAAGCAACGCCGATTCAGGAACAGGCCATTCCAGTTGCGTTAACAGGCCAGGATGTCATTGGCCAGGCCCAGACCGGCACCGGCAAAACGGCTGCCTTCACCATTCCGTTCCTGCAGCTGCTAGGCAATGAACCAGCTGTACAGGTGCTGATTTTAACACCAACCAGAGAGCTGTGCATGCAGGTGGAAAAAGAAGTGAAAAAGCTGAGCAAATATCTGCGCACCAAATCGGCAGCGGTGTACGGCGGTCAGGACATTAACCGTCAGATTCGGGAACTGAAGGGCCGTCCGCAGGTGATTGTGGCAACACCGGGCCGTCTGATGGACCATATGAACCGCAAAACCATCCGTCTGGACCATCTGAAAATGATCGTACTGGACGAAGCCGACGAAATGCTGAATATGGGCTTTTTAGAAGACATTGAAACCATTCTGGGCGCCTGTCCGGAACAACGGCAGACCATGATGTTCTCTGCAACCATGAAGGATGAAATCAAAGCCATCGCCAACAAATTCATGAAAGAGCCTGTGCTGGTGAAAGTAAAAGCACAGGAACTGACGGTGCCATCCATTGAACAGCAGTACTTTGAAGTGCCGGAGCAGGATAAATTCAAACTGCTGTGCCGCCTGCTGGACATCCATAATCCAGAACTGGCCATGGTGTTTGGCCGTACCAAACGCCGCGTGGATGAACTGACCGAAGCCCTGCAGAAACTGGGCTATCAGGCCGAAGGGCTGCACGGGGATTTGACCCAGCGGCACCGTGACATTGTAATGAACAAATTCCGCAACGGGCAGATTAATATTCTGGTTGCCACCGATGTGGCCGCCCGCGGGCTGGATGTTACCGGCGTCAGCCATGTATTTAACTTTGACCTGCCGCAGGAAATCGATAACTATGTACACCGCATTGGCCGTACCGGCCGTGCCGGGAAAGAGGGCATCGCGCTGACTTTTGTGGAGCCGCGCGAGCTGCCCCACCTGAAACTGATTGAAAAAACCATCCAGCGCAAGCTGCAGAGAACCAAACTGCCGTCGGCACAGGACAGCCGCCAGAAAAAACAGGATATCCTGTACGGGAAAATCGTAACCGCCATCAAAGACGGGCATGTGCTGGATTATCAGGAATTTGCCAACGACCTGATCCAGGAGTATGGCAGTGTGGATGCCCTGGCCGCAGTGCTGGAGCTGATGGCAGGCGATGGCGGCCATGAAGCAGATGTGGAAGAAATCCGCCTGTCTGCTGAACGGCCAATCTATGTGAAACGGCTGAAAGAGTCAAGAAAAGACGGCGGCAAAGGCAAAAACGGTCATCGCAGCGATGGCCGCGGCGGAAACCGCTTTGGCGGCGACGGCAAATATAAAAAAAATTTCAAAAAAGACGCTATCAAAAAAGACAGCGGCAAGAAAAACGATCACAGCAATAAAGCAGGGAAACACAAAACCTGTGGCCGGGACGGCAAGAAAAGCTACAAGAAAAACAAATCAGCTGAATAATAGCAGGAGTGATTGATGATATGTACGATCATATTGTGATTCGATACGCCGAAATTGCGCTGAAAGGGAAAAACCAGAAAGATTTTTTAAATCGTCTGGTGCATAATATCAAAGAACAGGTAAAAACCGATTTAGACATCAACCCGGTCATTGAGCGGGAGATGGGGCGCCTGTATCTGAAACTGGAAGGCAGAGCGCCGGAACTGTTTTACGATTCGCTGAATCATGTATTCGGCATTTCCTCCTACAGCCCGGCCCGCAAAACCGGCTTTGCGCTGGAGGACATCAAGGCAGCAGCGCTGGGAGAACTGCGCGCGGCAATCAGCGGCCCGAGCCGGTTCCGTGTCAGTGTGAAACGGGCCAACAAACAATTCCCGGTGACCTCTCCGGAAATGCAGCAGATTATCGCTGCCCATATGCTGAAAAACGTGCCGGGGTTAAAAGCCGATCTGCATCACTATGATATTGATTTGCTGCTGGAAATCCGCACCGACGGCACCTACATCTACACCCGCAGCTATCCGGGGCTGCGCGGGCTGCCGGTTGGCAGCAGCGGCAGAGGGGTGGTACTGTTATCCGGCGGCATCGACAGCCCGGTGGCCGGCTGGCTGGCCATGAAACGCGGCGTGACCGTGGAGGCTGTGCATTTCCACAGTTATCCGTACACCAGCGAAAAAGCAAAAGAAAAAGTGCTGGAACTGGCAAAACGGATGGCCAGATACTCCAACCGCGTTGTGGTGCATATGGTGCCGTTTACCAAAATTCAGGAAGAAATTGCCCACTACTGCCACGACAACATGCGCATTCCAATTATGCGCCGCATCATGGTGCGCATTGCCGAGGAGATTGCCCGCCGGCGCGACTGCCTGGCTATTTTCACCGGCGATAACCTGGGTCAGGTGGCAAGCCAGACCATGGAGAGCATCTATGCCATCAACAATGTGGCAGCCATGCCGATTCTGCGGCCGTGCATCACCATGGAGAAAGAGGAAATCATCCGTCTGGCACAGCAGATTGACACATACGAAACATCCATTCTGCCCTATGAAGACTGCTGCACCGTTTTTGTGCCGAAAGAGCCGAAAACAAGACCAAAAGTGGATGCCTGCGAAAAAGAAGAAGAAAAACTGGAGCTGGATAAACTCATTGCCGATGCGGTAGCCAATACCGAACGGATTATCATGTACGGAAAAGACAAACCGGAACGCCGCCGCAGTGCCGATGAAGTGATTTTATCGGAAACAGACCTGTCGGAAGAAACAGAAGCATAAGAAAACAGAGATTACATTGGGTGCCAACCATGCTTGGCACCTTTTTCTTTACCTTTCATTCTACAAACGCTTATATATTATAAATATTACATACAACATCAAAACATAAAACATAATAAAAACATAGTAAAACATTAAAAACATTAAAAACATTAAAAACATTACGCAAAGGGCGAAGCCCGCAGCCGAACCATCAGGAAGTCTGCATTGGTTATTTTTTTCTGCCCTGATACCGCTGCACCTCGATGGTTGACACAAAAAATAATACCCAATCTTGGTTATTCCCCTGAAATCATTGGTTATTCTGCAGATTCATTGGTTATTTCCCCCTAAATAACCAGTGAAAGCATAGAATAACCAGGTTCGACACCATGCGCGCTGATGCGGTATACTGTGTGACAAACAGAACCCGATGCACGGGGAACAGGAGGAACCGCCATGTTATACGCCATTGAACGATTCAACCACTGCGCCGCAAAACAGAATTTATCCGCAGGAGCCATTCTGCTGTGGCAGTACCTGTATTTCACCATGCACCGCAAAGGCGTGTTTGCCGATGTGATGCAGAACACCAGTGTTCTGACCGCCATGCTGGATGTAACCCGCCAGGGCCTGCAGGCTATGCGACAGACCTTAATCGACAAAGGCTTTTTATCCATCCGGCAGGACGAGCATCAGCAGATTTATTACACCCTGCTCCTGAACGGCAGCGTGGTGGGGGAAAAATCTGCAGATACACCGGCTCGAATGAGTGATGCTGCAGGGACTGGTGCCGCTGGCACACAGTTCTGCGCCGGAGCGTACCCGCAGACTGAGTCAGAACACAAATCTGTCATCCTGAGCGAAGGCCGGCGGGCCGGAGTCGAAGGATCGTTTCACCCAGACGAGATTCTTCGCTTCGCTCAGAATGACATGTCCAGCCGTACCCTTCCTTCCGGTGACATCATCCTCACCAGTCAGTACCGCCCGTACATCGAAGCCTTCTGTGACCGGTTCGGTTCCGGCCTGCAATCAGAGTTGCTGCAGTGGGCGGAGATGCGTAAAGCAAACGGCTGGACACTGACCCTGTGGGGGCTGGAGGAAGTACTGAAAAAGCTGATTGCCCTGGCAGGCGGCTGTGCTGCCGCTATGGCTGAGATTGTAAAGCAGTCCGTGAAACGGCGCTGGAAAGGATTTTATGAGCTGAAGGTAACGCCGAAGCCAAGCGGGGCAAAGCTGATCAGGCAGGAGGAAAAACAGCAGAAAGCGTATCAGAAGCCATGGGCGAAATCGTCCCCGATACAGAAGTTCAAACCGGAAGGCAGAGACTTATCCTTTCTGGAACGCTGAGCCGGATTAACAAAATATTTGTATAAATGCGTAGTAATACATTAAAAACAGGTGAAAAGGAACAGAATTGTTATAATATAATTACAAAAGCAGACAAAATCTTTCGAAAATCTGGAAATATGCTATACTGCATGCAATGATTTTCAATACCTGGAAAGGAGACTGCATATGAAATACACAAAAAAACCGTGCCGTGTGGTGACGCTGGATGAAGTGAAATGGAGATGGGTGGCGGCGGTGATCCCCTATTATTACGGCAAAAACCGCACCGGCAGCCAGATTCACTACACCGACGGCAACTATGAGCTGGTATACAACCGCTGCGAGCGCGTGCTGGAACGCTGGATGGAGTACCATCATACATCGCTGGCCGCTGTGCAGAAACTGGCAAAAGAACTGGCGAAAGATGATGCAAAGCGCAGGCTGGTGCTGGTGGTACATGAAAACCTGTGCCTGCTGCCGTTAAAATGCCGGGAGGAGACGGGCCGCAACACCGGCACACTGGGCTATGTATCTATGCATGCCATTGCCTATGCGGTGGAGGTGGAGCCTTACGGCACCATGCTGTTTTTTCACGAGAGACACAAAGGGCTGCTGATTCCGCAGCGAAAAGAAACGGTGGAACTGCAGATGAGCCGCGGCGCCAACAGCCTGGCCCGCTATGTGGAGAAGAACCAGAAGCAGAAAGAGCAGGAAGAACAGCTGCAGGCATGGAAAAGGAGCATCCGGCGAAAAAAAACGGAACCATAATCAGCTGATAGCGCGAAGTGTTACAAAAAAGTGGAAATTGACGAAATTATCTGCAGATATACGTAGACAAACCGGACAGGTTCGTGTAAAATAATACTGAAAAATCATACATTGTGAGTGTCCAGAAAAGTATACTTTTATGCACACCAGTTTCTGGAAACAAAAGTACATATAAAATCACTACATCTAGTGGATATCTAGGGTTTCAGCCCTAAATATCCACTTTTTTATTGCCAGAAATTAGTGTCCGGAAAAGTATACATTTCTGTACACTAATTTCTGGAAACAAAATCACACAAAATCTGGATAGCTGTACCGGAGAAATGGCAAAGGGGGAACTTTTTTTGCAGGATATCGATATTTACAAAATCACAGAAGAGAACCAGCGTACGGTATACGGCTCGGCCGTGCTGCCGGGCAATACAGCACTGTTTCTGCTTCGTATCGGGCAGATGGTTTGCGGATAAGGCCAGAGCAGCAGAGTATCTGCAGAGCTATGAGGCGATGAAAGACAAACAGACAATCTAAAGGCTAGTCTGCCGGGCGATTCCTGCACCAGAACTGTCCGGCGTAGCAATATCAATTTTTATTAGGAGGAGATAAACGTGAAAAACAAAAAATTATTTGCAATTCTGACATTGGTGTGCTTTCTGTTCACACTGATGCCGGTTGCAGCAATGGCGGAAGAAAATGTCGCTGTCGATGACAAAGGTGTTTATTTCACATCATTAGCTGATGCAGTTGCAAACACAACTGGCAGCACAATCAAAATTCTTGCAGATACTACTCTGACAGGAAACATCGATAAAGACTTGAAATTTGTTGGTGCCACAAAAGATGTTGTGCTGGATTTAGGGGATACAGCAAATGCTGCAAGTAGCAGAGATCTGATTTTTGAAAATCTGACACTGGAAAGAGATAATGTAAATTATAAAGGTTTCCATCATGTAAATCGTGAAACTTATGATAATTGCATTATCAATGGTCAGTACTGGACTTACGGTGTTACAGCTGAATTTACTGATTGTGTGTTTAATCAGGAAAGCAGCGATGCTTACAACATCTGGACCTATGGCTCCGAAGCGGTAAAATTCGAAAACTGCACATTTAACAGTGCCGGTAAAAGTGTTTTAGTTTATAACGAAGGCGCTTGTGCAACTGTTCTTACTGTAACTGATTGCGAATTTAACGCCTCTGCACCTGTGGAAGGTAAAGCTGCTATTGAAATCGATACAAGTTTAATGCCAGAAGGCAGTAAGCTTGTAATTGATGATAAAACAACCGCAACAGGTTTTAGTAAAGGTACCATAAGTGGAAATTCGTTATATAACGGGAAAAAAGGTAATAAGTTAAGCGTTACAGTTGGCGGTGAAACCAAGGTAGATGGAGACAAGTATTATATTGCCACCAAAGACGAATTAGCTGCATTTGCTAATGCGGTAAATAGCGGCAACAGTTATTCTAAAAAAACAGTATATTTAACTGCTGATATTGATTTAAATAACGAAGAATGGACACCTATTGGAAATAGTACAAACAAATTCGAGGGCACCTTCGATGGTGATAATCATACTATTTCCAATCTGACCATTACCGGTAACAATAGCAATGCAGGTTTATTTGGCCATACCGCAAATGGCGAAGTGAAAAATCTGACAGTAAATAATGCTAAAGTTTCTGGACGTTTAAATGTTGGTGTTGTTGCAGGTACGCCATATACCAGCAAATATACTAACATTAAAGTAACTGGTCATGTTGAAGTGAACGGTATGGCATATGTTGGCGGTGTTGTCGGGAAAAATGCTTATGCAGACTTAACCAGCATTACGGTTGATGTTGACGATACCAGTTATGTAAACGCTGATTCCGTTGAAAATGGTACTGCATATCGTACCTATGTTGGCGGTGTTGTAGGTTTTATGGGTGAAGGTGGTCACAAGGTAGAAAATGTAACCTCTAACATTGATGTTATTGGCTCTACCTGTGATGTTGGCGGCATTACCGGCATTGCGCATTACAATAACAAATTTATCAATTGCACTTGCACAGGCGATGTAACAATCACAGATGCTGGTGATACACCAGAACTGGAAATTGGCGGCATCGCAGGTGTATGGCATAACGAGACCGGGACAACCGTTACCATTCAGAATTGCTCTTATACTGGTGCATTAACCAGTCCTGGAGTTACGGAGTTTGCAAATAACGGGCTGGTAGGTTCTGCTTATAATACCACAGGTGAAGGTACGTTAACCGCAGAAAACAATACTGTTAAACTGGTTATTCCAGATAATATGGCTGCTGCTAAAATTGGCAGTACCAACTATGCAACATTACAGTCTGCAATTGATGCAGCTGCAAACGGCGATACCATTACTCTGCTTACAGATGTAACCGAAGATGTAACTGTAGTTCAGGCGGAAACTGTTAAAATTACCATTGACGGTTCAGGCAAAACAATGAACGGCTCAATTACTGTGGATGGTAAGAGTGCAAGATATGAAACAGCAGGTGTTACTATCAAGAATGTGAATTTCCTTTCCGATAAAAATAGCCCTGCTGCATATATTAACCTTGGCGTTTCCGGTAACAGTAATACCCGTTATACGAACCATGTAACAGTTGAAAACTGTACTTTTGACTATAATGGTACAGACGACAAAGTTGCCATTAAATCCTATACTGGCGGCGATAAAAACCTTATCATTACGGGATGTACTGTTTCTGAAAACATGCATTCCCTGCTGCAGGTAACCAATGTTGAAGAAGGGCTTGCTATTTCTGACTGTGTTGTAAAATCTAAAAATGGTGTAAACATTAACAACACTGTAAGTCTTGCAATGACCGGATGCGATTTTGCTGTAAAAGGTTATGCGATTCGTGCAGGCGTAGATGGCAGTACTTCAACTGTCACAAAAACTTTTGTGATTAAGAACAATGTATTAAGCAGTAACTGTGATGATGGAGATGCAGTTATCATACTGCGTGATTCCGCAGCAAATGCGAATATCAGTATGGAAGAAAATGCTGTTTTAGGTACAACTCATATCAGCGGTACAACAGCAGATACAACAGTTTCTGCAGATGCAAACTACTGGGATGGTGAAAGTGCACCTGTAGTAAGCGGCACAGCTGTGACAGTAGCTTCTTATTATGAAAAATTTGAAGATGGGAAATTAAAAAATCTGATTATTCCTGCTACTGATATTACTTTCGTAAAAAACGAAGTGAGTGTGGAATGCGGTAAAACCGTAACATTAACAGCAACACTTGCTCCGAGCGATGCAACTGATGAAATTGTATGGACATCTTCTGATACAACTATTGTAACTGTTGATGAAATGGGTAACGTAACAGGTGCAAAAGAAGGTACTGCAACTGTCACAGCAAAAATCGCAAATGGTGAAACTGCTACCTGTACAGTGACTGTAACAAAAGCATCTTCCAGCAGTTCTTCTTCCGGCGGCGGTTTCTCCGGCAAGTACAACTATCCGGTAAATATTGCGGATACCATTGGTGCAGCTGTAACAGCTGACCAGAACTATGCAGTTGCCGGCGAAACAGTAACCATTACCGTTGACCCTGCTCTGGGCAAACAGGTGGATGAAGTGATTGTGACCGATACAGATGGTGATGTAATCCCTGTAACAAAAGTGGGCGACAACAAATACAGTTTTACAATGCCTGCCGGCAAAGTAACTGTAGCTGTGACTACAGAAGCAGCGGATTATGACCTGCGTATTGTAATGCAGATTAACAACAAAAACATTGTAGCAAACAACAGAACCATCACCAATGATGTGGCTCCTGTAATCGTGGGTGACCGCACTCTGGTTCCGGTTCGTATTGTAACCGAACTGTTAGGCGGCACTGCCGACTGGGACGATGCAACTCGCACGGTTACTTTAACCATCGACGGCAAAGTGATGAAACTGGTTATCGACCAGCCAATTCCAGGCTTTGGTACTTCTGCATCCATCATCAGCGACCGTACCTATGTGCCAATCCGTTATGTAGCGGAAAAACTGGGTGCTAACGTAGAATGGATTGCAGCAACACAGCAGATTATGATTGAACAGTAGGACTTGTCTTTCTGGAATGGCATTCATTGGGGCGATGCAGTTCTGCGTGGAAATGCGGGCGGATGTGGTTCGGTGCAGAAAGGCGCGCCGGTTCCGCCCCTGCAATCTATTACAAATGATAAGATAAAATTTATATAAAACCGGAACAGATAGAATTGCGAACAGGCAAGGCAATGTCCAAAGAGGCGAGGAAAGCCAGTGAGCAAACTGTCTGTTCCGGCTTTTTTACATAATTCAGAATTTTTCAGATCGGGTGACAGCAGTCATCCGATTTTTTTGTGATGTATCTGAGGTGGAAACTGTGTTAAATACTTTTGCAAAAACAGCTGAAACCATACTGGTTGAGCGAAAAACTTTTTTGCAGGTTTGGTTAGCCGGTGCAGGCACTGGTTATTCGAAAAATAGATTGGTTATTTGCCTGCATTTAACCAGCGAAAGGGCAGAATGACCAATTTTGTGTCAGCCGCAGGCGCTGCGCTATAATATAACCAGGGTAAGGGCCTGCCCGGAACAATAAAACCTATCATGATAGCACATCTAATCTAAATTTTAATGAGTCAAAAAGGAGACATGTACAATGGCAGCAGCAAATACAGTAAAAGCAAAATTTTTAACCGAGACCGACGAGGGCAAAGCCGGCAGTCAGACTTATTCCGGCATCAATCCTGAGGCGTCTGACGCAAGCGTCGCCAGTGCTATGCGCATCTTAAGTGATATGCAGAGCAAGAATGTGGTGGGGTATCAGAAGGTTGTAACAAGTGATATTACCGAGTAGAACAAAAATCAATAATCAAATCAAAATATTCAGGAGGAATTGAAATATGGCAGAAGTCGTAACAAGTCAGAAATTAATTATGGGGTTCAGCTCCGATTCAGGAAACAGCATGAATATCACTGTGAAGGATGCGCTGGATACCCTGGATGCAGAAACCGTATCCACCAATATGGACACGATCATCAGCAAAGGGGTATTCCAGTACGCCGACGGTGACCCGCTGGCAGTAGCCGAAACAGCGAAAATTCAGAAGACCATTGAAAACGTGCTGTTTTAATTGCAGCATGCCAGTATAACCGGGGCAAAACGGCGCGGGGAGAAATCTGCTCTGTATAGAAACAGGGTTCTTCACGCTGGGTTGCGCCCGTGCTGAAGCAATACGATTACAACCAGGGAGGCGTAAGAAATGTCAAAAGAAAAAATTGCTGTGCTGGTTCGCACTATCGTGCTGTTTGCGGCGTTGCTCAACCAGCTGCTGATGGTGTTTGGCTATACCATTCTTCCCATTTCGGAGGAGGAACTGAGTGAACTGCTGACAGCGCTGTTTACTACGGTATCGGCGTTGTGGGTATGGTGGGATAAGAAAGGAGAAATGCCATGACAAAACGTGATTACATTAAAAACCCGCTTCGCATTTTTATCGGGGTTGGCCACGGCGGGACGGACCCCGGTGCGGTTAATACAGCGCTTGCGCTGGAAGAAGCCGGCATCAATTTAACCATTGCCATGCTGATGCAGTATGATTTGAAACGCCACGGGGTGCAGGTAAAGCTGTCCCGCAATGTAGATGAAGAAGACCGCTTGAAAGAGGAAATTGCCGAGTGCAATGCATTTGCACCGGACTTTGCGGTGGAGATTCACACCAATGCGGGCGGCGGCACCGGCTTTGAGGTATATTATCAGCTGGAACCGTGGGAGCACAGCAAAGCATCTCTGCAGATGGCGAAACTGTTTGACGAGAACGTGTGTAAATATCTGAATGTGAACACCAGAGGGCTGAAAACAAACCGGAATCTGGGCTGGCTGAAACAGGAAAACACGTCGTGTATTCTGGTGGAAAACTTCTTTATCGACGGGCCGCGGGCAGTGTGGTACAGTCAGCCGGAGCAGCTTGAGAAGCTGAGCAAGGCCTATGTGCGGTCTATCCTGGAGTTTTTCGGTATTACCTATCTTGCCGACAGCACTGTGACACTGCGGTATAAAATCGTGAATGAGGATTTGAACACAGCCAGAAACTGTACCTGCCCGGCTGTATTCATCAACGGCAGTTACTATGTACAGCTGCGGCAGTTCAGCAAAAATCTGGGGTTTGCGGTGTATTACGAGGAACAGACGAAAAAGATTCTGCTCTATCCGCCGGAGTATTACACGGAAAGCGAGTTCCGCAGCGGCCTGTTGAAAATTAGCGATTTTGAAACAGCGATGGAGCGGGCGATGGCTGGTCTTCCGGTTGAGGAGGCGGAAACCTGGCAGTTCGATGAATCTGAAACAGAGGATGTTTGTGTATCCGGCTGACAGGCGGGAGAAGAACAGCAACGGAAGGACACAAAAACGCAGCGGATCGCAGCCGCTGCGTTTTTGTATCATTTTGCAGTTTTTACATATCAAAGCTGTCTTCCGGGTTCAGCACCTGACACATCACGCCGAAGTTCAGCAGCTGGTTGGAGAAGAAGTTTGCATTCTGCTCGATAACCGGGAAGGTGTTGTAGTGCATCGGCACCACCAGTCTGGCGCGCAGTGCACGGGCTGCCAGCATGGCATCGCTGATGTCCATGGTGAAGTTGCCGCCGATTGGCAGCATGGCCACGTCAATACGGTTGGCATTGCCCAGCAGGGTCATTTCATGGCTCAGGCCGGTATCACCTGCATGATAGATGGTTTTGCCGTCCAGTTTCATCAGGTAGCCGCCCGGGTTACCCAGATAAATGTTCTGGCCGTTTTCTTCGATGGCGGAGCTGTGCAGTGCCGGTGTCATTTTCACATAGCCGAAGTCAAACTGGTAACCGCCGCCGATGTTCATGGTGTGGAAGCTGCTTAAGCCTTTGCCTGCCAGATAGGTTTTGATTTCCGGACAGCACACCACCAGACAGCCGGTTCTGGACGCAATGCTTACGGTGTCGCCGATGTGGTCCCAGTGGCCGTGGGTCAGCAGAATCACATCCGGTGTCAGTTCATCGGCAGAGATTTTTGCCTGGCTGTTGCCGGTGATGAACGGGTCGATGAGTAAGTGGGTGCCGTTCCCGGTGATGATGGAGAAACAGGCATGGCCGTGGAACTGAATTTTCATAGGAATTCCTCCTGTCAATGACCTGAATGGGAATCAGGTTTTTTCTACAAGATTGTGTAACGTGCTTTGCCACTGCTGAAAGACTTCCTGTTTTCGTTCTGCTTTTGTTCGCCGGATAAACTGTTCCACAAAAAACAGCTGTTCTGTGTCCAGCTGTGCAATGCGTTCTTTTACCGGAAGCACAGCTTCGTCTTCATAGATAACTTTTACCTGCATAATAATCGCTCCTTTGTTCCGGCAGAATCTTCTGTCGTACTGAAATATGCGCGGCGCGCAAATAAGTGCTGTATTCAGCATATCACAGAGAAGGGGGCACTGCTATGCAAAATTTCTGGAAAATGAACAGGGCAGAACGACAGGAACTCCGCAATGGAGATTGCAGCGAAAAAGGCTGTATGCCGACCAGATTGCTGGCGATACAGCCTTTTTTGCTGCTTTAGAGCCGAATGACCTGCATTATGCTTTTTTTGGTGCCGGATATTCCACACCGAAGGTTTCAACAGTCATTTCTTTGATAACTTCTGGTGTTTTTGGTTTGTCACCGTAACCGGTTGGTACATCAGCAATGCGATTTACTTCATCCATACCTTCGATAACTTTACCGAATGCTGCATAAGCGCCGTCCAGATGCGGAGCGTTTTTATGCATGATGAAGAACTGGCTGCCGGCGGAGTCCGGATGCATAGAACGAGCCATGGAAATAACGCCTGGTTCGTGTTTCAGGTCGTTTTTGAAACGGTTCTGGGTGAATTCACCCGGAATGCTGTAGCCCGGGCCGCCCATGCCGTTGCCGTTCGGGCAGCCGCCCTGAATCATGAAACCGTAGATAACACGGTGGAAGGTCAGGCCATTGTAAAAGCCTTTGTTAACCAGATGAATAAAGTTGTTTACAGTGTTTGGCGCAACGTCTGGATATAATTCGATTTTTACAGAGTTGCCGCTGTTCATTGTCATGGTGACAATTGGATTCTGTGCCATTGTATATTCCTCCATATCAAAAATAGATTGTTGTTTGATGTATTCATCATATCATATATTAAGTTATTTGCAAAATAAAAAAATCCTTCTGCCATAGTTTTTTTTCTAAAAAATCGCAAAAAATGCCTGTAAAAGGGAAGACAAACGGTTTACTGATATGATAAAATATTAAAATAAAATAGCATAAAATAGCAATTTTTGTCTCTAATTTTAGTTACAGAGATGAAATGCTGAGTGGAACGACAGGGGCGATGATTCGTGCGCAAAAAAATAATGATAACAGGAGCTATGCTGGCCTTTCTGAGTGCAGCGGCGGTGCCGTCAGCCTTTGCGGCAGAAGATCTGCAGCTGATTATTGATAATCAGTTATACACGCAGACAGAACAGCAGGCAGGGCCAAGACTGCAGAATGAACGCGTTTATGTGCCATTGCGGCTCATTGGCGAAAGTATGGGTCATGAAGTCAGCTGGGTGGAGCATAAGCGTCAGGTACGCATCGTCACCGATGCAGAAAACCAGGTTCATATACCGGACGATGGTGCTGCGGTGCCGGAGGATGCGCCAATTCGCATTTATATTGACGGTATCGAGCTGGCAGCGGATGAGATGACCGGCATGCCGTATATTGCAGAAACCGGGCAGAGTATGGTTCCGCTGCGGCTGGTCGGAGAGGCGTTACACTGTGATGTGCAGTGGATGGACGGCGTTGTGATTGTGGAAAAAATTCCGGAAGTGACAGTACCGACGGAAGAAAACAACGAATCTTACAACGACAGGGAAGACGCGGGCTATTACGGTTTAACCATCCGGGGCGGCAGTATTGCCACGGCGGTGCAGCTCAATACACTGCTGGAGGAAAAAGAACCTGCCATCCGCCGAATGATGGAAACCCAGTATCCGGAGATGGGCTTTACGCCGTTCCCGGACGATATTGCAGAGCTGTATCTGGAAATTGGAGCGAAGTACAATATCCGCGGCGATTTAGCTTTCGCGCAGGCCTTGAAGGAGACAGGCTATTTTCAGTTTTACGGCAGAGTGCAGGCCTTTCAGAATAATTTCTGCGGCTTAGGCGCATCGGGATTTGAGAATACCGGGGAAGAGGCGCTGAACGGCGTTGACCCGGACAGAGCGGTTTATATACCGGGGCTGCACGGTTTAACCTTTATGACAGTGGCGGACGGTGTGGAAGCCCATATTCAGCATCTGTATGCCTATGCAGCTGATGAGGAGCTACCGGATGGCTGTGAACTGGTTGACCCGCGGTTTCAGTATGTAAAACGCGGTGCAGCGGAAACCTGGACAGATTTGAATGGCAGATGGGCGATTCCGGGGGATGGCTACGGAGAGAGTATTATTGATGATTACTGGATGCCGGCCGTGGAGGATTCGCTGGCGGAATAAAAACGAAATATAAGGGGTAACGTGAGAATGGAACTGGCCGTTGTGCAGGCGATTCAGAATGGCACCGTGATTCTGAAATAACAGCTTGTAGGGAATATGGTTTTATTATATAATATACTTTTCTGATATTTAACAGACAAACGAGGAGGAATACGATGGGCAATCCGAGAGTAGGAATCGTGATGGGAAGCGATTCAGATTTGAACATTATGCAGGATGCAGTAAAAGTATTACGGGAGTTTGGCGTGGAAAGTGAACTGATTGTTGCTTCGGCACACCGTACACCGTACAAAGCGTTACAGTATGCAGAGACGGCAGAAGAAAGAGGCATTGAGGTAATCATTGCCGGTGCCGGTGCGGCAGCTCATCTGGGCGGTGTTCTGGCAGCAGTGACTACGCTGCCTGTCATCGGGGTTCCAATCAATGCAACTGCACTGCAGGGCGTGGATGCACTGTATGCTATGGTGCAGATGCCGTCCGGTATTCCGGTGGCAACCGTTGCAATCAACGGTGCGAAAAATGCCGGTATTCTGGCGGCACAGATTCTGGCAGGCAAAGAGCCGGAGCTGCGTGCGAAACTGAAAGACTACAAAGCAAAAATGGCACAGCAGGTAGACGAGAAAAACAGAAAGGTTCAGGAAGCAGTTATAGAATAAATGCCATCTGAAGCATCATCAGAACCATCTTTTTGATACAGTTTCTGCAGCGGGTCCCGCCTGACTGCGGATTGTATATAAAAACAGAAAACCTTAACTGAGAAGGGAAGTTGTGTGCAATGATCGAGAGATATACGCGGCCGGAAATGGCAGCGATCTGGTCTCAGGAAAACAAACTCAGAGTCATGATGGAAGTTGAGATTCTGGCCTGCGAGGGTATGGCGGCTATCGGACAGATTCCGGAGGAAGCCGCAAAAAATATTCGCGAAAAGGCAAGTTTCACCGTGGAACGGGTGAACGAAATTGAACAAACAACCCGTCATGACGTGATTGCTTTTGTATCCTGCCTGGCCGAAAATATCGGCGAAGACGGAAAGTATGTACATGCTGGTATGACAAGTTCCGATGTGCTGGATACCGGGCTGGCTGTGCAGATGAAACAGGCCGGCGAAGCCAATCTGAAGCTGCTGAAAGAATTTGCAGAGGTTATTAAAGAAAAAGCAATTCAGTATAAAGATACCCTGTGTATCGGCCGTACCCACGGGGTGCATGCCGAACCAATCACCTTCGGGCTCAAACTGGCAGTCTGGTATGAAGAAACCCTGCGCAATATCGAGCGTCTGGAACATGCCATTGCCAATATCAGTGCCGGTCAGATTTCCGGTGCCGTCGGCACCTTTGCCAACATTGACCCGCGCATCGAGGAATATGTATGTGAACATCTGGGGCTGAAACCGGAACCGGTTTCCACACAGGTAATTGCCCGCGACCGGCATACCGAATATATGATGACACTGGCTATCATTGCCACCTCTCTGGATAAATTCATGACAGAAATCCGCAATCTGCAGAGAACAGAAATTTTCGAAGTGATGGAAGAATTTAAAAAAGGCCAGAAAGGCTCTTCTGCAATGCCGCATAAACGCAATCCGATGACCTGCGAACGTGTCTGCGGCCTGGCGAGAGTTATCCGAGGCAATGTGATTCCTACACTGGAAAACTCTGTCCTGTGGCACGAGCGGGATCTGGCTCACTCTTCGGTAGAACGCGTGATTATTCCGGACAGCACAACCCTTCTGTATTATATTTTAGGACTGGCAATCAATATTGTAAAAAATATGGAAGTGCATGAAGACCAGATGATGGCCAATGTGGAAAAAACACTGGGTCTGGTATTCTCTCAGCGCCTGATGCTGACCATCGTTGGCAAAGGCCATCAGAGAGACGATGTGTATCCTCTGGTGCAGGCACTTGCACTGCGTGCCTGGGACACCAGAACATCCTTCAAGGAACTGGTACGCCAGGATGAAACGATTATGCAGTATATCACCGAAGAAGAGCTGGACAGCATCTTTGACTATGGATATCACACCAAACATGTGGACTATATTTTTAAACGCTGCGGTCTGATTTAATGCATACCGCACAGAAATAACTGCTTTGGTGTTGACGGGACTGGAAGTATAAAAATTCCATCAATGGTTACAGAATATAGTAAGAGAGTTATGAAATCTAAAAAACTAGGGGGATATCACAGTGTTTGATGACAGATTAGAAAAAGTAAATGACGAATGCGGTGTATTCGGGATTTATGCACCGGGTCGTTCTGTTTCTGAGTTAGTTTATTTAGGTTTGTTTTCGCTGCAGCACAGAGGGCAGGAAGCCTGCGGGATTGCAGTGAGTGATGGCGATATGATTCATCACTATAAAAATCTGGGTATGGTGACCGAGGTATTCAATCAGAATACGCTGAACACGCTGGACGGCTATCTGGCCATTGGTCATGTTCGCTATTCTGCCAGCGGGCAATCTAAAACACAGCAGAACGCGCAGCCGATTGTGGCGCGCTATCAGCACGGGGAGATTGCGCTTGCCCACAACGGCAGCCTGATTAACGGCGAAGAACTGCGGCAGAGCCTGATGGAGCGCGGCTCGCTGTTCCATACCACAGTCGATTCCGAGCAGATTGTTGCGTTAATTGCCAGCCACGGGCATGATGCCATGGAGCAGGCAATGCTGAAGACCATGATTGACCTGAAAGGCTCCTATTCGCTGGTGCTTATGACGGAAGACACCTTGTATGCGGTGCGTGATCCGCTGGGCAACCGTCCGCTGTGTATCGGGAAGCTGGGAGATGAAGGCTATGTGGTTGCTTCCGAAACCTGTGCACTGGATGCCATCGGGGCGACTTTCCTGCGCGATGTGGCGCCTGGTGAAATTGTAACCGTCGATGCAACCGGTCTGCACTCTACCAACATGTTTGGCACTGACAAGCAGGCACTGTGTATTTTTGAATTTGTTTATATTGCCCGTCCAGACAGTAACATCGACGGCATTAACGTAAACAAAGCCCGCCGTTTGATGGGGAGAGAGCTGGCAAAAGAAGCGAAACTGGATGTGGATATTGTGATTTCCGTTCCTGATTCCGGCACCACAGCGGCAATCGGGTATGCAGAGGAAAGCGGCATTCCGTTTACCCAGGGGATTCTGAAAAACCGGTATACCGGCAGAAGCTTTATTCAGCCAACGCAGGAAATGCGGGAGCAGATGGTAAAACTGAAACTGAATCCGATTCGTGACGCGCTGGAGGGCAAACGGGTTGCTGTTGTGGATGACTCTATCGTGCGCGGCACAACCAGCCGTAAACTGGTGAAACTGCTGCGGGAATACGGTGCCAAAGAGGTGCATATGCTAATCAGCTGCCCGCCGGTAAAATATCCTTGTTTTTACGGTGTTGACACCGGGAATCCGGAAGAACTGATTGCAGCGAAGCTGGATGTGGACGGCATCTGTGAGCACATCGGTGCGGACAGTCTGCACTACATCAGCATGGAAGGGATTCTGCGCGCGGTGGAATGGAGCGGTGTCGGGTTCTGTACGGCCTGTGTCAGCGGTGAGTATCCGCTGGGCGTTCCATGTAATCATTGCAAGAAAAGCAAATAAGTATCTATTTATAATAAAAAGCAAAAGGATAAAAGGAGATGATGTAAAGTGGCAGAACAGAGTTTAACATACAGCGGTGCCGGCGTGGATATCACAAAAGGCAACGAAGCTGTAGAACTGATGAAACCGCTGGTAAAATCCACTTTCCGCAAAGAAGTATGTACTGATTTAGGTGGGTTTGGCGGTCTGTTTGCAATCGACAAAGACAAATACGAAGAACCAATTCTGGTTTCCGGTACCGACGGCGTAGGTACCAAACTGAAAATTGCGTTCGAAATGGACAAGCATGATACCATTGGTATCGATGCGGTAGCGATGTGTGTCAATGACGTACTGGTAAACGGTGCAGAACCATTATTCTTCCTGGATTATCTGGCTGTAGGCAAATGTGAGCCGGAACAGGTTGCTGCGGTTGTGTCCGGTATTGCGGAAGGCTGCCGTCAGGCAGGCTGCGCATTAATCGGCGGCGAAACTGCTGAAATGCCAGGCTTCTATCCGGTTGGCGAATACGATGTTGCCGGCTTCACGGTAGGGATTGTAGACAAAAAGAAAATGATCGACGGCAGCAAAATCTGTGCCGGCGACGTTGTTCTGGGTCTGCCATCTACCGGTGTACACAGCAACGGCTTCTCTCTGGCTCGTAAAGTTCTGCTGGAACATGCCGGCCTGAAAATGGACGAAGAAATCGAAGCACTGGGTGCAAAACTGGGTGACGTAATTTTAACTCCAACCAGAATCTATGTAAAAACAGTTCTGGAACTGATTGAAAAAGCGGAAATCAAAGGTATGGCTCATATTACAGGCGGCGGCCTGCTGGAAAATATTCCGCGTGTTCTGCCTGCAGACTGCCAGGTTCAGCTGGACAGCTCCACATGGCCATTACTGCCTGTATTCCAGCTGATTCAGGAAAAAGGCAATGTAGAAAAACGTGAAATGTACCGTACTTTCAACATGGGTATCGGATTCGTTATCATTACCGATGCGGAAAATGCGGAAAAAGTAAAAGCAGCATGCGCAGCTATGGATCAGCCTGTATATCAGATTGGTTCTGTTGTGGCTGGCGAGAAAAAAGTTGTTATCGACCAGACCTGCGAATTATAAAAAATGAATGGGGCAAGGATTGTTGCAAGGGGGAATTTTCGGATTCTGGCGGCAGTCCTTTTTCCTGTTTCTGTATGACATCATAAAAAACATCAAAAAACGCTTCTAAACATACAGTTTGTGAAGCAGAACATGATAAAGGGGGAGCTTTATGGGAATTCGAATTGCCGTGCTGGCTTCTGGCCGCGGCTCCAATCTGCTGGCAATCATGAACTCCATTGCAGAGGGCAAAATCAACGGTGAAATTGCAGTGGTGCTCAGCGACAAGGCAGAGGCAAAAGCATTGGACCATGCAAGAGAAGCAGGGATTCCAGCGTATCATGTAAATCCAAAAGCCTATGAACAGAAAGCAGACTATGAGGCAGAACTGCTGTGCCTGATTGAACAGGCAGACTGCCAGCTGATCTGTCTGGCTGGTTATATGCGGATTCTCAGTCCGTATTTTATCAGCCATGCATCCTGTCCGGTTATGAATATTCATCCGGCTCTGCTGCCGTCTTTTCCGGGGCTGCACGGGCAGCGTCAGGCACTGGAATACGGTGTGAAGGTGGCAGGCTGTACCGTTCATTTTGTGGATGAAGGCATGGACAGCGGCGCCATTATTCTGCAGAAAGTGGTACCGGTACTGGATGATGATACAGAAGATACTTTATCGGCACGGATTCTGGTGCAGGAGCATCAGGCATATTCCGAGGCGATTCAGCTGTTTGCTCAGGGCAGACTGGAAGTATGCGGCCGTATGGTAAAAGTGAAGGGAGAATAAAATCGTGAAAAGAGCATTAATCAGTGTATCCGATAAAACAGGTGTAGTGGAGTTTGCAAGAGAACTGACTGCGCTGGGCTATGAAATTGTATCCACCGGCGGTACCTCCAAAGCATTGCAGGCTGCGGATGTGCCGGTTATCGGTATTTCCGATGTGACAGGTTTTCCGGAGATTCTGGAAGGCCGCGTGAAAACACTGCACCCGAGTGTACACGGCGGTATTCTGGCAAAAGGCACCGACGAACACATGGCAGTGCTGGCTGAGCACAACATCAAACCAATCGATCTGGTTGTGGTAAACCTGTATCCGTTTCAGGCAACTGTTGCAAAACCGGATGTAACACTTGCAGATGCCATTGAAAATATTGATATCGGCGGTCCTACTATGGTTCGTTCTGCCGCGAAAAACCATGACCGCGTTGCAATCGTGGTAAATCCTGCCCGTTATGAAAGCATCATTGCAGAACTGAAAGAAGCAGGCGAACTGAGCCTCGAGACAAAACGTTTTCTGGCGCTGGAAGCATTCCAGCACACAGCACAGTATGATGCTGCCATCAGCCACTATCTGACCGATGCATTCGGTGCAGAACCGCTGGCTGGAGAAATCGCATTCGGCGGTCAGAAAATTCAGGAACTGCGTTACGGTGAAAATCCGCATCAGAAAGCCGCATTCTATCGTTCCGGTATTCCAGTGAGCGGCACTGTTGCAAACGCAAAACAGCTGAACGGGAAAGAACTGTCCTACAATAACATTGTGGATGTGGACGCCGCATGGCAGCTGGTCAATGAATTTGCACAGCCTGCAGCTGTTATTGTAAAACACACCAATCCATGCGGCACTGCAATCGGTGCAACACTGGAAGAAGCTTATGCACGTGCTTACGAAGCTGATTCGGTATCCGCATTCGGCGGTATCATTGCGGTAAACCGCCCGATGAACAAGGCGACTGCGGAACAGGTTATCGAAACATTTATGGAAGCAGTGATTGCGCCATCTTTCGATGCAGATGCTGTGGAAGTACTGAAAACAAAGAAAAATCTGCGTCTGCTGGAAGTTGGCGAAAAAGCTGCCGGCAATGAACTGTGGATTGAGAAAGTAAGCGGCGGTTTCCTGGTGCAGGAACGGGACAACCACAATCTGAAACTGGAAGACTGTAAAGTGGTAACCGAAAAAGTGCCGACCGAAGAAGAAATGACCGAATTAATCTTCGCATGGAATATTGTAAAACACGTAAAATCCAATGCGATCGTTGTAACCAAAGACGGCCAGAGCATTGGTGTGGGTGCCGGTCAGATGAACCGTGTCGGTTCCGCAAACATTGCGTTTGAACAGGCCGGCGAAAAATGCAAAGGCGCTGTACTGGCTTCCGATGCATTCTTCCCGTTCCGCGATACCATCGACGCAGCAGCGAAAGCCGGTATTACAGCTGTGATTCAGCCTGGCGGCTCCATGCGTGATCAGGAATCCATTGATGCCTGCAACGAACATGGGATTGCCATGGTATTTACAGGCGTTCGCCATTTCAAACACTAACACGCTGACGGAGGGTATGATATGAAAGTTCTTGTAATTGGCAGCGGCGGCAGAGAGCACGCGCTGGTATGGAAAATCAGCCAGAGCCCGATGGTGGATAAAATCTACTGTGCGCCTGGCAATGCAGGCATTGGTCAGATGGCGGAATGCGTTGCCATCAAAGCAGAAGACCTGGACGGTCTGCTGGACTTTGCTCTGCAGAATGAAATCGGGTTGACGGTAGTAGGGCCGGAAGTGCCGTTAACAATGGGTATCGTAGATAAATTCCAGGAAAAAGGCTTAAAAATCTTTGGTCCAAGCGGCAGAGCAGCTGAAATCGAAGGCAGCAAAACCTTTGCAAAAGACCTGATGGCGAAATACGGCATCCCGACTGCAAAATACGGTGCATTCACCGATGCGGCGGAAGCAAAAGCATTCCTGGCAGAGGTTGGTCTGCCATGCGTTGTAAAAGCGGATGGTCTGGCAGCCGGGAAAGGTGTATTAATCTGCGAGACAAAAGAAGAAGCGGAAACTGCAGTGGATGATATTTTAGTAGACAATAAATTCGGCAATGCGGGCAGCCGTGTTGTGGTGGAAGAATTCCTGACCGGCCAGGAAGTCAGCATGCTGGCTTTCTCTGACGGCAAAACAATTGTGCCGATGGTATCCTCTCAGGACCACAAACGGATCTGGGACGGTGACAAAGGGTTAAACACCGGCGGTATGGGTGCTTATTCCCCGGCTCCAATCTACACACCGGATGTACATGAAATTGTTGTGCCGCAGGTTCTGGAAGCAACCATCAAAGCGATGGAACAGGAAGGACGCCCGTTTGTAGGGATTCTGTATGCCGGCTTAATGCTCACTGCAGATGGCCCGAAAGTGCTGGAATTCAATGCCCGTTTCGGCGACCCGGAAACACAGGCTGTGCTGCCTCGATTAAAATCTGATCTGGTGGAAATCTTCCTGGCCATCATCGATGGCCGCTTAAGCGAAATGAACATCCAATGGCATGAAGAAGCGGCTGTTTGTGTGGTTATGGCTTCCGGCGGATATCCGGAAAGTTCTGATAAAGGCCGTGTCATCACTGGTCTGGAAGATGCTGCGGAAACCGGCGCGATTGTATTCCATGCAGGCACCAAAGAAACTGACGGCAACATTGTAACAAATGGCGGCCGTGTACTGGGCATCAGCGCGCTGGGCAAAGACATCGCGGAAGCAATCGCGAACGCTTATAGAGGCGTTGAAAAAATCACATTTGAAAACATGCAGTATCGTACCGACATCGGTAAAAAAGCATTTCTGTAAACTATAGGAGGAACGGACTCGTGGCAACTATTTATCGTTTTTTTGCAGAAAAACGTCCTGGCTTTGATATCGAAGCACAGGGTCTGTTATCGACCCTGCAGAACTATCTGCATATTGAAGGGCTGACCGGTCTGCGGATTTTTAACCGCTATGACGTACAGGGGCTCGACGAAGAAAACTGTGAAGCAGCAGGTCGGCTGATTTTCTCCGAACCACAGTGTGACAATCTGTACAGAGAAGAACTGCCGGAAATTGAAGGGGAACACATTATTTTTGCTGTGGAAGCGCTGCCGGGCCAGTATGACCAGCGTGCCGACTCGGCCGCACAGTGTGTTCAGATTATCACCAAAGAACGTCCTGTTGTGCGTGCAGCAAAAGTATATGCGTTCTTAGGCAGTGTTTCTGATACTGACCTGCAGAAAATGAAAAAACATTTAATCAACCCGGTGGAAAACAGAGAGGCTGCTCTGGAAAAACCGGAAACCTTAGTGGACGCAGTAGAAGAACCGGAAGCGGTGTTCTATCTGGAAGGCTTCATGGAAGCAAATGACGAACAGCTGGAAGCGCTGCGTCAGCAGTACGGTCTGGCAATGGATTTAGGCGACCTGCGCTTCATGCAGGGTTATTTCCGCGATGAGGAAAAACGCAATCCAACCATCACCGAATTAAAAATGATTGACACCTACTGGTCTGACCACTGCCGTCATACCACATTCAATACCCAGATTACTGAAATCACACTGGACGACCCTCTGGTAAAAGCTACTTACGAAGAATATCTGGCTGCCAGAGAAGAAGTGTACGGCGAACGGGGAAAAACACGCCCGGTTACCATGATGGATATGGGTACCATCGCTGCAAAAGCACTGAAAAAACGCGGCGTCCTGAAAAATCTGGATGAGAGTGAAGAAATCAATGCGTGCAGCGTACAAGTGGACGTAAAAACCGATAACGGCACTGAAAAATGGCTGTTCATGTTCAAAAATGAAACACACAACCATCCGACTGAAATCGAACCATTCGGCGGTGCAGCAACCTGTCTGGGCGGCGCAATCCGTGACCCGCTGAGCGGCCGTTCTTATGTGTACCAGGCAATGCGTGTGACCGGTGCAGCCGACCCGCGCAAACCGCTGGAAGAAACCATGGCTGGCAAACTGCCGCAGCGCACCATCACCACTACAGCAGCACAGGGTTACGCCTCCTACGGGAACCAGATTGGTCTGGCGACCGGGCTGGTAGATGAACTGTATCATCCTGGCTATGTGGCAAAACGTATGGAAATCGGTGCGGTATTAGGTGCTGCTCCAATTGAAAACGTAGTGCGCGAAGTACCCGCTCCGGAAGATGTAATCGTGCTGTTAGGCGGACGTACAGGCCGTGACGGCTGCGGCGGTGCAACCGGTTCTTCCAAGAGCCATACCGAAAAATCTCTGTCTACCTGCAGTGCAGAAGTACAGAAAGGGAATCCGGTGGAAGAACGCAAAATTCAGCGTCTGTTCCGTCGTCCTGAAATCAGCAAATTAATCAAACGCTGCAACGACTTTGGTGCCGGCGGTGTATCGGTAGCCATCGGTGAACTGGCAGCAGGTCTGCACATTCACCTGGATCGTGTACCGAAAAAATACGAAGGCCTGTCTGCAACCGAACTGGCAATCTCCGAATCCCAGGAACGTATGGCAGTGGTACTGGCGCCGGAAAGCCTGGAACAGTTTATCGCAGCAGCCGACAGCGAAAACCTGGAAGCAACCGTTGTGGCATATGTAACAGAAGAACCTCGTCTGGTAATGGAATATCAGGGTACAACCATCGTGGATTTAAGCCGTGCATTCCTGGATTCCGCAGGCGACAGCAAAAAAATCACAGTCGATGTGGCACAGTTCCCGGTAGCAGAACGCAAAGAGGCAGCAGAAAATTTCGATGCAGAAACTGCACTGAAAGAACTGGTTGGCGACCTGAATATCTGCTCCAGAAGAGGGATGGTAGAATATTTTGACAGCAGCATCGGTGCAGGCAGTGTATTAATGCCGTTCGGCGGCAAAACACAGCTGACCCCGACCCAGTCCATGGCGGCAAAAATCCCTGTACTGGAAGGCCAGAGCTACACCGCATCCCTGTTCTCTTACGGGTTTGACCCGTATCTGTCCAGCCAGAATCAGCATTTAGGTGCCATGTGTGCCGTAACCGAATCGCTGGCACGGATTGTGGCAGCCGGCGGTAAAACAGAAGACTGCTATTTAACATTCCAGGAATATTTCCCAAGCCTGCGCGGCGACAGCAAACGCTGGGCAATGCCGGTATCTGCTCTGCTGGGTGCATTCAAAGCCCAGATGGCTTACGGCGTCGGCGCAATCGGCGGGAAGGACTCCATGAGCGGTTCTTTTATGGATTTGGATATTCCTCCAACACTGGTATCCTTCGCAGCCGGCACCATTGATTCTGAAAACGTTCTGTCTCCGGAATTTAAAGCGGCTGGTCATGATGTATATCTGTTTGCAGCTCCATACGATGAAAACGGTCAGCCGAAAATGGCAGCCATCAAAGAAATGTGGACTCTGGTAAACAAAGCAGCCGAAGAAGGCAAAATCGAAGCAGCCTGGGCATTAGGCAAAGGCGGCGCGGCAGAAGCCGTATTTAAAATGGCACTGGGCAACCAGATTGGCTTTGCAAGTCTGGACAGCATCTATGTACCAGCTCTGTTTGAGAAAAATTACGGTGCAATTCTGGTAGAAGCAAATGCTCCTGTGGAAGGCGCTGTACTGATTGGCCGCACCACTGCAGAACCGCAGATTGTTCTGGGCGATGCATCCGTTTCTCTGGATGCACTGACACCAATCTGGGAAGGCACACTGGAAGATATCTTCCCAACCCGCACTTCCGATAAAGGCACTGTGGAAGCCTACAGCTGCAGCGAACGCCCTGCCTACACCGCGGCAGCGAAAATCGCTCGTCCAAAAGCAGTGATTCCTGTATTCCCTGGCACCAACTGTGAATACGACACCGCCCGCATTCTGGAACGGGTAGGCGGCAAAGCGGAAATCGTAACCGTTGCCAACCTGACACCTGCTATGCTGGAAGATTCCATCGCTCGTATGGAAAAAGCACTGCAGACTGCACAGATGATGATTTTCCCTGGCGGCTTCTCTTTTGGGGATGAACCGGAAGGCTCCGGTAAATTTATCGCAGCGTTTATGCGCAATCCAATTCTGAAAGATCGCATCCATGAACTGCTGTACAAAAATGACGGTCTGATTCTGGGGATCTGTAACGGCTTCCAGGCACTGATTAAACTGGGTCTGGTGCCTTACGGAAAAATTGTGGATACCGATATCAACAGCCCGACCTTGACATTCAACCGCATCGGCCGTCATCAGTCCCGCTATGTGACAACCCGGATTGCTTCGGTGAAATCTCCATGGTTATCTCAGGTGGAAGTTGGCGACATGCATACTATTCCAATTTCCCACGGGGAAGGCCGGTTCGTGTGCTCCGATGAACTGCTGGCAAAACTGGCTGCCAACGGTCAGATTGCAACGCAGTATGTAGACTTTGCCGGTCAGCCGTCTATGGATATCGCACACAATCCAAACGGTTCCAACATGGCAATTGAAGGGATTCTGAGCCCGGATGGCCGTGTATTCGGTAAAATGGGTCACAGTGAACGTATCGGCACCCATATTGCGAAAAACATTCTGGGCGAAAAAGACCAGAAAATTTTCGCAGCCGGCGTAAAATACTTTCAGTAAATCCAACGGCATGTAGCAATATGACAGCAGCATAATAAAAATCCCTTGTATTTTACGAAGATAACGTAGATACAAGGGATTTTTTTGTTGTCGAGACCAATCCTAAGGAGGTAATCGTATGCTGTACACCTATTCTATCAATAAAGCATTGCATAGACCAGAGAAGTTTATCGTTCAGGAAAAAATAAATCGGAAATTTCCTAATGTGTATATTGGTCTAAATCATGCCGGTTGTCAAGCATATATCGGGCTATTTTAACGGCATCTGATTGTGTAAAAGAACAGCAGGCAGGATTTCTCCTCCCGCACAGGGAAATCTTGTATGAAAATGATTTGCAAATCTGCACAGGATTGCTTTTCCAGACGAAAAAACTGTGCTATAATAAAATGTCACGCAGGTTTCGATACAAAAAAGGAGAGAAGATATCTATGTTTTTTGGCAGTTCTTTAACCAGTATGGCGGCTACACTGCTGGCAGTACTGGTTGCAATTACCTTTCACGAAACAGCCCACGGCTTCATCGCATATAAACTGGGCGACCCGACCGCAAAAAATCAGGGCCGCTTAACCTTAAACCCGATTGCCCATTTAGATCCTGTCGGGGCATTGCTGATGTTTGTTGCCGGCTTCGGCTGGGCCAAACCGGTGCCGGTGAACCCATTCTATTTTGAAGGCGACCGCAACAAGGGCATGATGCTGGTATCTGTGGCAGGGCCGCTGACCAATCTTGCGCTGTCCTTTATCGCCTATTTTATTTTTGTAGCTGGTGAAGGGTTTGAAACCATTCCATTTCTGTCCCTGTTTCTCAGAAGTATGGTGACATTGAATATTTATCTGGCCATTTTTAACCTGATTCCCATTCCGCCGCTGGACGGCTCCAAAATTCTGGCAGGGTTCCTGCCGAGAAACGTAGCCTACCAGTATCTGAACACCGTGGAACAGTACGGCTTTTTGATTCTGATGGTGCTGATTGTGTTTAACATCACTGATATGATTCTGGTGCCGCTGGCCAATGCAGTGCTGAATCTGTTCAGTATGATTCTGTTTGCGATTTTTTAATGCTGTTATTGAATCTGTGATTTTATGAAATAAACGGAGGCCGTGACATGTCAGACGGCAAAAAATATGAAATCCATCTGGACAATTTTGACGGCCCGCTGGATTTGCTGTTGCATTTAATCGATAAAAATAAAATGGATATCTATGATATTCCAATTGCGGTGATTACCGAGCAGTATCTGGTCTATTTAGACGAGGCCCGGGAGATGGACCTGGAAATCGCCAGCGAATTTCTGCTGACGGCGGCCACGCTCCTGAATATCAAGGCAAAAATGCTGCTTCCAAAACGCAGAACCGCCGACGGTGAGCCGGAGCAGGAGGAAGACCCGCGTGCGGAACTGGTACAGCGTCTGGTGGAATACCGGTTTTACAAAGAGACTGCCCGGATGCTGCAGGAACGGGAACAGTATGAGAGTACCTACATGCTGAAGCCCCACGATATTGACCAGATGACCAGTGAACTGGAACCTGGCAATCCGGTGGAGGATGTCACACTGGATATGCTGATGAAAGCCTTTCTGCAGGTGATGGATCAGGTTGAGGCCACCGAAGAAAAACATCAGCTGACTCTGGAAAAAGAGGAATATCTGGTGGAGGACAGTATGGCCGATATCCGCTATCGGCTGCTTCGGGAAAACAGTATTGAATTTACCACTCTGTTTAAACGGGGTGACCGGAAACGTAAAATTATTACCGTTTTTATGGCATTGCTGGAGTTATGCCGCTTAGGCGAGCTGACGTTCCAGCAGCAGAACAATTTCGGCGCTTTGTGGATTTTTCCAAAACAGAATGCTTCTGAAGCGTTGCAATGAGGTGAAGTAGTTGCAGTATGTAGAAAAGATTCGAGCAACGGTAGAGAGTTTGCTTTTTATAACCAATGAGCCTTTAACCTCGGCTCAGATTGCCGAGCTGGCTGAGCTGGAGGAGCGTGATGTTCTCGATGTGCTGGACTGGCTCCAGGAGGATTACAGCGATGCCTCCAAAGGCATTGGCGTGATGAAGCTGGGCGACGGTTACATCATGGCCATCAAGCAGGATTACCTGCCTTATGTGGAAAAACTGTACCGCCCGCAGATAAGTACCCTGTCCATGGCGGCGCTGGAAACGCTGGCCATCATTGCCTATAAGCAGCCTGTAACCCGCGGGGAAGTGGAACTGATTCGCGGTGTAAAAGCTGATAAAATTGTACAGAATTTAATTGCAAAAGAATTAATCGAGGAGAAAGGGCGTAAAGATGCACCTGGCCGTCCGATTTTATACGGCACCACGCGAAAATTTCTGCAGTATTTCAATATCGAGAGTCTGGAGCAGCTGCCGGTAAACAATATGCTGAATCTGGACCCGGCGGAAGCAGAATCGCTGGTGGCAGATGAGCTGGAATTGTTAGAGATAGAACGGTAGAGATGCAATCTTTCTGTTGTGTTTTTCTGCCAGAAATAGTATAATAAAATGATTTGATTTGCATATAAATAAAAATAATAAAAACAGGCAGCTGCCTGCTGATATAGATTTGTAGAATTTGAGGGGGAAGCAGTACATGTGCGGAATCGTAGGATACATCGGAAAACAGAACGCAGTGGATATTCTGATTGACGGGTTACGGAAACTGGAGTATCGCGGATATGATTCTTCCGGCATTGCTATTGTAGAGCACAATGAAATCAATGTGCAGAAGGCTGAGGGGAAGTTAGCCAATCTGCAGGAGAAACTGAAAGGGTATCATTTGAACAGCAATATCGGGATTGGTCATACCCGCTGGGCAACGCACGGCCGCCCGAGTGATTACAATGCCCACCCGCATACCAGCCAGAATGGCCGGTTTGCTGTGGTGCACAACGGTATTGTGGAAAATTATCTGACACTGAAAGAAACGTACCTGGCAAGGGAACACTTCACATCGGAAACCGATACGGAAGTGGTGGCCCATCTGCTGGAGAAATTCTATAACGGCAGTTTTGAGGAAACGGTAGTGAAGGTGCTGGATGTGCTGGAAGGCGCCTATGCGCTGGTGATGGTATGTGCCGATGAGCCGGATAAAATCATTGCATGCCGTAAAGACAGCCCGATGGTGCTGGGCGTGGGCGAAGGCGAAAGCTTTATCGCATCGGATGTGCCTGCACTGCTGGCCTACACCCGCAAGTGCATGTACATTGAAAAAGGCGAGCTGTGCGTGTTAACCCGCGATGGCATCACCATCAAAAATCATGATCTGCAGCCGCTGGAAAAAGAAGTGCACACCATTGAGTGGGATGCGGAAGCGGCTGAAAAAGACGGCTTTGAACATTTCATGCTGAAAGAAATCTTTGAACAGCCGGCTGTGTTCCATAAAACCATTGCAGGCCGGATTCACGGCGGCAATGTGCAGTTTGATGAGTTTGAACTGACCGCCGAACAGGTGCAGAAATGGAAAAAAATCTACATTGTGGCCTGCGGTACCGCGTACCATGCAGGGCTTGTCGGCAAAAACGTGATTGAAAAACTGGCCCGCATTCCGGTGGAAGTGGAGATTGCATCGGAGTTCCGCTATCGGGACCCGATGCTGGATGAAGATACGCTGGTTATCGTGATCAGCCAGTCCGGCGAGACCGCTGATACGGTGGCGGCGCTGCGGGAAGCGAAAAAACACGGATGCAAGGTAATGGCCATCACCAATGTGGTGGGCAGTGCTATTGCCCGGGAAAGTGACTATGTGATTTATATCTGGGCAGGCCCTGAAATTTCTGTGGCAAGTACCAAAGCGTACACCACCATGCTGATTGCTGAATATCTGCTGGGGGTATATCTGGCACAGCAGAAAGGCATGCCGAATGCTGAGGAACGGGCAGCGATTCTGGAAGGGTTACAGCAGCTGCCTGCTGTGACAGAACAGGTGCTGACCGATGATTATCTGGCACAGATTCGGCAGGCGGCTGAAACCTTTAAAGACGCCAATGATATTTTCTTTATCGGCCGCGGGTTAGACTGGGCCATTGCGCTGGAAGGCTCGCTGAAATTAAAGGAAATCTCCTATATTCACGCCGAAGCCTATGCGGCAGGGGAGCTGAAACACGGGACCCTGGCACTGGTTACCAGCCAGACACCGGTGATTGCCATCTGCGTGCAGGAGAGCACCTACGACAAAACAGCATCCAACATCAAGGAAGTCAAAGCCAGAGATGCCAGTGTGCTGGCCATCATCAGCGAAGGCGATGACCAGACGCAGAAATTTGTGGATCAGACACTGGCTATTCCGAAAATCAACAACTTTATCGCGCCGGTGCTGGCCGTGATTCCGCTGCAGTTAATCAGTTACTACACGGCAAAGGCAAGGGGCTGTGAGATTGACCAGCCGCGCAATCTGGCCAAGAGTGTGACAGTAGAATAAAACAGATTTTTCAAAAGAGCGATGTGTGAACATATTCATGCATGGCTCTTTTTGATATGTGCAGTATCAGAACCTGCAGAATTGTTTATTACAGGTATATTTGCGATTATCTTGTATACATGCACAAATAATATTGTGCTATATGAACAATGACGCTATAATCATGCTATGTCGTTTGCTGGTATTTTCTACGGTAGGCAGGGACGGAGACAACAAAGCAGGTCTGGAACAGACAGAAGGAGGAATCTGGTATGCATACATATATCGAACAGGTCATTGAGGACGTCAAACAGCAGAACGCGGCGGAGCCGGAATTTATTCAGACAGTGGAAGAAGTTCTGCGCTCACTGGAACCCGCCATTGCACAGCATCCTGAATATGTGGAGGCAGATATTCTGGGGCGTCTGGTGGAGCCGGAACGGATGATTACATTCCGGGTGTCCTGGCTGGATGACAGGGGCAGAGTGCGTACCAGCCGGGGCTACCGAGTGCAGTTTAACAGCGCCATCGGGCCGTACAAAGGCGGGCTGCGGTTTCATCCCACTGTTTACAGCGGGATTATAAAATTCCTCGGTTTTGAACAGGTTTTTAAAAATGCTCTGACCGGACTGAGTATCGGAGGCGGCAAAGGCGGTTCCAATTTTGACCCGCGGGGTAAATCGGACGGCGAAATCATGCGGTTCTGCCAGGCCTTTATGACAGAGCTGTACCGGCATATCGGGTCCAGTGTGGATGTACCGGCCGGTGACATCGGCGTTGGCAGCAGAGAAATCGGCTATCTGTTCGGCCAGTATAAACGGCTGCGCGGTTCGTTTGAAAACGGCGTTCTCACCGGAAAGAGCCTGGAATACGGCGGGTCACAGGTTCGGCCTGAATCAACCGGCTACGGCGCTGTGTATTTTCTGCAGCACTTGCTTCAGCATGAGGGTACTTCGCTGGAAGGGAAAACCGTGGCGCTCTCCGGCTATGGCAATGTCACCTGGGGCGCCGCGCTGAAAATCAATCAGCTCGGAGGCAAAGTGGTTACCATTTCCGGATCCGACGGGTACATTTACGATGCAGACGGCATCAGCGGAGAAAAAGTGGAATATCTGCTGTGGATGCGGGAACACAATACCGGCGTGAAAGCCTACGCGGAATGCTATCCATCGGCACAGTTCTATCCGGGTGAGACGCCGTGGGGCAAAGTTCCGGATGTGGATATTTATATGCCTTGCGCTACCCAGAACGAAATTACATTGAATGAAGCAATTGCGATTGTCCGTCAGGGGGTACGGTATGTGATTGAGGTATCCAATATGCCGTGCACCAACGAGGCCATCGATTATCTGATGCAGCACGGTGTGGTGATGGCGCCGTCGAAAGCGGTCAATGCCGGCGGGGTGGCCGTATCTGCACTGGAAATGAGCCAGAATTCCCAGGGGTATGCGTGGGAGGCTGATGTGGTGGAAGAGAAACTGGCGGAAATTATGAAGGACATTCACGACAACGCTGCCGCTGCTGCAGAGGAATACGGCCTTGGCTATAATCTGATGGCCGGTGCCAATCTGGCAGGGTTTCACCGGGTTGCCCGGGCCATGTACGGGCAGGGCGTTCTGTGACAGACAAGGTAGATGTTTCTGACGATAGCTTTAGTTACGGGAATTTTTATACGGAATTCATAGGAAACAAGTATTGTTTTTTTTATATTCCCAGTATATAATGGGAATATCGAGGTGTTGGATATGAAAATTTCTACAAAAGGGCGTTATGCATTGCGGCTGATGCTGGACCTGGCCCAGCACAGCATGGAACAGGAATATGTATCGATTAAAAAAGTTTCACAGCGCCAGGATATCTCTGAAAAATACCTGGAGCAGATTGTGGCACAGCTGAGCCGCTCCGGTTTTGTGAACAGTGCCCGCGGGGCACAGGGGGGCTACTGTCTGGCGTGGGAACCGGAGGCGTATACGGTTGGTATGATTCTGCGGCAGATTGAGGGCAATCTGTCCACGGTAAGCTGTCTGGAGGACAACCCCAACAAATGCCGCCGGTGCAATAATTGTGTGACATTAGAAGTATGGCAGCAGATTAATGATGCGGTAAACAATGTGATTGATCATATTACACTGCAGGATTTGCTGGAAAAACAGCTGGCCCAGAGCAATGGCGCTGCAGAATATGAATGAACTGAATCTGTGGAGTGAGATAACCGACCCCAAAAAGTTAGATTTGAAAATCTGATTTTTTTTGGAGGTCAGTTTTTTTTAGCAGGAAAAATAAGAATTGGAGAGGAAAATACTATGGGCGTAAAACCAAAGCGGATTATGATACGATAGAAACAGGATCATGAATTTTGACGGCGAAAGTTATATTTTCTCATGGAGAGTTTTGTAATCATAGTTTGCTGAATAGTAAGAACTGCAGGAAATTTTGATTTCGGAGGATAGTATGAAACATATCTTTCAGATTTTCAGACATGATGTACAAGGTATTTGCAATCATTTTCTGGCGCTGGTAATAGCAATTGGATTATGTGTGTTACCTGCATTGTATGCATGGCTTAATATATATTCCAACTGGGACCCTTATTCTAATACAGGTCAGCTGGAGATTGCTGTGGTAAATCTGGATTCCGGCTTTACAAGCGATGACGGAGAACGTATCAATTTGGGGGATTCGGTTGTAGAGGAACTGCGGAACAATGATAGTATTGGCTGGTTCTTTTTAGATAACAAAGAAGAGGCCATAGATGGTGTACGCAGTGGAAGATTCTATGCTGCCATTTCTTTTGAAGAATCCTTTTCAGCCGATATGTATAACGGCATTTTTGAAAGCGGTGTACGACCGACTCTGAACTATTATGTGAACGGGAAGAAAAATGCTATTGCTACTAAAATAACAGATACCGCGGTCAGTACTTTAGAAAACAGCATCAATGAAAAATATATACAGATTGTAACTGAAAAAGTATTTACAGAGCTGAATCTGATTGCGGATGAAATTACAGATGAACATACTGCCGATAAAGCCATCATAGATCTGCATAATCTTCGCGACAATCTGATGGCCTATGACAGTGTTCTGGCTTCCTTTCTGGATGCAGGAACGATATTGGATCAGGTAAGTGCTTCTTCAAAAGAAGGGCTGGCGATGGCACAGGAACATCTGAATCAGGCCGAAAATCAGCTGACAAATGCAGGTACAGAACTAGATGCAGAAGTCGACAGTTTTGAGAATTTCAGCGTTAAACTGGATGGCGAATTGCTGGATGGGCAGAGCCGATTGAATACTTTGCTGGTACAGCTGCGGGAGGCAAAGCTGGAACAGGATGCAGATGCCATGCGTGATGATCTGCATGATATAGCCAATACCGCTTCCGGTCTGCTTGCCTCTTTAGATCGTATTACAAGCTTGCTGACAAGGTTGGGAATGCCGGAAAAAGGTGATGCAGCGGAAAATATAAAAGCGGCTATCAACACTTCTGAAGAGGTTAAGGCTTTGCATAACATCCGAAATACGGTTCGGGCAGTGAAAGAAGAAACGGAACGATTGTCTGCTGCGGTGGATGCAGGCGGCTATAAACAGGTTGCAGAGGTAAATCTGACGGATATCATTAAAACTTTGGAACAGAACAAAAATCTGTATGATGGGCAGGTATATGGTTCTGTACATAACATGTTAGACGGTATGGGAGATTCTCTGGAAAAATGCGGCGAGCTGGTAACCGCAATGAACGCTCTGGTAAGAGATACCGATCAGGTGCTGGATAGCGCAATGGGGACGCAGCAGGCGCTAACGGTAAGTATGCGTATGCTGCGAACCGTGATTGAACGAGGGGTCAGCCGGATTGATGCGCTGCTTTCCGCTGTGGAACAAGCCCAAGGCGACGAAAAGGTGCAGATGCTGAACCGGTTTCTTCATAGTGATGCAGAAGTTCTGGGCAATTTCTTTAAGGAACCTGTACAGATGGAAGAAAATTATATTTATCCGATGATGAATTACGGCAGTGGTGTAGCACCGTTTTATACCGTTTTGTCTATCTGGGTAGGAATGACCATTCTGTCCAGTCTGATTGTAATCCGCCCGGAAGTAAACTGTTATCCGGGCGCTAAAATGTGGGAACTGTATTTTGGAAGATATCTGCTGTTTATGGTTATGTCCCTGATCCAGACAGCGATTATCGTGGCAGGGGATTTATATTTCTTTCATATTCAATGCCTCCACCCGGGATTATTCTGGCTGGCAGCTATGGCTACCAGTATTACCGTTTCCCTGCTGGTATACACCCTGGCACTTTCCTTCGGAGATGTAGGGAAAGCTTTGTGCATTATTATCATGGTAATTCAGATTGCCGGCTCCGGAGGAACTTTTCCGATTGAAGCACTGCCGCAGTTTTTCCAGAACGTATACATGTTTTTTCCGTTCCCGTATGCCATTGATGCCATGCGGGAATGTGTAGGCGGAATGTATGGAAACTTTTACTGGCTGTGCCTGGCAAGACTGGGTGCATTCTGTGTTGCTTCCCTCTTGGTAGGGTTGGTGATTCGAGTACCGTTTATCGGTCTGTTTGACTTTTTTGAAGAACGTATGGAAGAAACGGATATGATGTAAAAATATAATTGAGAAACGAGGGGGGACGATTGTGGAAAGAATGAAGTTTGATAGTGAACAGCAGGATAAGGAAGAAATGCTGCGAGGCATGTATCATGAAATCAACAGTCTGCAAAGAGCCGTACATGAACATAACCAGAAATGGATTCACAGCGGACTGCGCACTATGTTTATTGTTCCCTGGCTGTTCATGTTTTTGATGTTCTGGGCGCCATCCAGCAGTAAACTTGTATTTCTGGTGCTTTGGATTGTCAGTATGTTCATCATTGCTGTTTTTTTGATTGGGGTGGAGTACTCCGATTATTTGCTGCAGAAAAAATGGATTTCCATAATCGGAGGCTCTCAGGAAGAAATACAATCTCTTTCTGTAATGCCGCCTGCCGGGCCCATAGCAGAGGCTGTGAAAGATCGCAAGGAAAAACGCTTTGATTATATGGACAGTGCCTGGAGTACAGAAAAAAATCGTTCCTGCTTAGAGGGGAAACGTTTTTTTAAAGATGAAAATGGTGTTTTGTTCGAAACAGAAGTAATAACAGAGGAAATTTCTTCGGAAAGAAGGGAATCACCTTGAAAAATATCTGGAAAATCATCCAGTCTGACTGGAAACGAATCAGTCATAATATTGTGGCTTTACTGGTGCTGATCGGTCTGGCGGTGATTCCATCCCTGTATGCATGGTTTAATATTTTATCTAACTGGGATCCATATGGCAGTGAGTCTACATCACATATGCAGATTGCTGTATATTCCGACGATGCCGGTGTGAAGATTGAATCCTTTGAGTTGTGTGTTGGAAACACGATTATAGAGAATCTGCGAAAAAATGATTCTATTGGCTGGGTGTTCAGCAATTCCAAAGAAGAAGCTCTGCAGGGTGTATACAGCGGCGAATACTATGCAGCATTGATTATTCCGGACGCGTTTACCGCAGATATGATTAGTTTTATGAGCGGGGAAATTGAAAATCCGAAAATTCAGTATTATGAAAACAGCAAAAAAAATGCCATTGCTACAAAAATCACTTCCAAGGTTAAAACTTCCATTCAGCAGGAAGTGAATGCCGGCCTGATGCGCATGCTGGCAGAAGGCCTTTCTGAAACTGGAAAAACTCTGGCAGGTGATGATAAAGGGGAAAGTTCCTATTATACAGTTTTGGGAAGACTGGAAGAGGCAGACGACAGCTTGCGGCTGTATATGAATCTGTTAGAGAGTTTTGTGAATTTAACAGGGAATGCAGGGGAATGGCTTCAGGTATCCGGACAGATTATTCCGGATGTATACGCAGTGGCAGATAAAGGAAGTGCTTCCCTGGATGGCGTGCTGGAAAGTGCCGCGGCCTCCGGCGATGTGGTAAATGCCGTTGGATTGCTGCTGGAACTGAATCTGGATAATGCCATTACTTCCCTGGAACGACTGGATCATCAGCTGAAAAACAGCAGCTTTTCTACGGACTATTCTGGTGTGGTAAATGCTTACGATACGGACTTGCCGGATCGAAGCGGTGAATTTGACAAGGCCTCCGGGGCAATCGGTGATTTGCAGGATACCGTAAATAAATTGCCGGAAGAATTGCCAGACCTGAAAGACGATTTTCCTGACAAACTGCCAGAATTGACCGACCGGGTGGACTGGACAGGTATTGCAGATGCATATTCTGATACGTTGAAACAGATTAAAATTATTCTTAGCGCTATGAATGAACTTGTAGGAGAGAGAAAGGCGGAATATCAGTTCGTTGTAAAAAAATATGAGGAATTGCAGCGGGAAGTGGATTCCTTAGCAACCCATGCGGATATGACCACAGCAGATGCGGACGAAATCAGAAGAAATCTGGAAAAAACTACAGCAGAAACCATTACTGGACTGAAAAAGCTGAAAGATTCTGTTGACAATTCCCTGCTGCCGGATTTGCGTGAAAAAACAGCTACGGCTGTAAGCTCCATTCAGGAAGCAAAAGCGGCATTGGATGCCGTACAAGGAGACTTTGACATATTGCAGAATGCACTGGATACTTATCGTATTGCCGTAATCGGTTCCAAAGAAGGCATTGATGGAAGCCTGACCTATCTGAAATCCATGGAAAAAGCATTGGGCGTGCTGATTGGAGAACTGAAAAGCCTTTCCGAAAATGACCAATACAAAGTTATTATGAACTTGCTGGACAATCGCACAGAAGACATCGCACAGTTTATGACTTCTCCGATTGCGTTGAATACGGTAACCTTCTACGAAATCGCCAATAATGGTTCTGCAATGGCACCGTTCTACACAGTGCTGGCATTGTGGGTAGGGGCTCTGTTGCTGGTGGCTATGGTGCATACCGGCGTAAAACCGCGTCCAGAACTGGCAGGCGCACGGTTCTATCATCGGTTCCTGGGGAGATATACACTGTTTTTTGTGATTGCGGAAGTACAGGCCCTCATTACGTCTCTTGGCGTGTTGTTTTTTGTGGGTATTCAATGTCTGCAGCCGGAGCTGTTTGTGCTGGGATGTCTGATTATCAGCTTCTGTTTTAGTCTGATTATGTATAGTCTTACCTATGGACTGGGCAATATCGGGGAAGGCGTTGCGGTAATTATTCTGGTATTGCAGGTGGCAGGCGGCGGAGGCACATTCCCTGTTGAAGTGCTTCCAGAACTGTATCAGATGATATACAAGTTTCTGCCGTTCCCATATGCACTGGATGCCATCAGAGAAACGGTAGGTGGTATGTATGGCAATTTATACTGGAAAAACCTTGGCATATTGCTGGGTTACAGTGGGGCTGCAGCTGTTGTGTGTCTATTTCTGGAACGCGCTACCCGCCGTACCAGGACTATGTTAGATAAAAGCAAAAAAGCAACTGGTGTAATGAAATGATATCTGTCAGCCTTGTGTTTTTGCCTGTTATTACTTGAAAAATATTTCACAATCTGTTAGCGAGAACATACAATCGGGGAAAAGAAAAAATAAATTGTTTGATTCTATAAAAATGACAGGAAGAAACGCTGTAATGCGTGAGTCTGTAGAATCACCGGCAATTTAGTGATTGTAAATTATTATAGTGGTATTGAAATATTGCTATAATGAAAAATGATATCGGTATAATAAATGCGAATAAACGGACTTAATATCAGAAATTAAATTTGTTTAAGATTGCCGAAATGGCTTAATAAAGCCATGCATTTTCTTGAACAAGAAATTTTGTGCTGACGTTCACGAACAACGCTAGACTTTTATTTATCGGTACTATATAATGAAACATAGGTAAAACTATTTGCTTGAAGAAGTAAGGTTCAGGTAAATGTAATAAATATAAAGGGAGAGTGGTACTGTTGACGCTGAATGAAAAACAGATGCAAAATGAAGAACTGAACAAAGAGTTCCTCAGACGCAGCGGTGTTGATGTTTCGAAATGCTACCAGTGTGGGAAATGTTCTGCAGGTTGTCCTGTAGGCGATCACATGGACATTCCAACAAACAAGGTTATGCGTCTGGCACAGATGGGTCTGATTGAAGATGCTATGAAGAGCTCCGCAATCTGGCTGTGTGCTAGCTGTTCTACATGCACAACCCGATGTCCAAAAGGGGTTGACGTGGCTGCAGTAATGGAAACTCTGCGTATCATGGCAAAAGAACATGGCTATGTTGCAGAGAAAAATGTGGACAAATTCCACAGTGTATGGATGGGTATCGTAGGATCTATGGGTAGAATGTACGAACCTGGTTTGATTGTGGGCCGGAACGTTTCCACCGGGAAACTGTTCCAGGATACCAGCTATGGTGTGCCATACATCGCAAAACAGAAACTGAAACTGGTTCCATACAAATGCAAAAACATGGATGAAATTAAATCTCTGATTTCGAAAGCGGAAGCAATGGACAGAGAAGAAAGGGGCAATAAATAATGGATTACGCATACTATCCTGGATGTTCTCTGGAATCCACAGGGATTGAATTCCACGCATCCACCAAAGCGGTAGCCAAAGAACTGGGTATCAACCTGATTGAAATTCCAGACTGGAACTGCTGTGGTGCAAGCAGTGCCCATGCGAGAGGCCACTGGATTTCTCTGGCTCTGCCGGCTCGTAATATGGCAATTGCAGAAGCTGCTGGTTTAGACGTTGCTATTCCATGTGCCGCCTGCTATGCAAGAAGTAAAAAGGTTGAGCTGGAAGTAACAGAATCGGAAGAAGCAAAAGAAAAAATTGAAGAAATTATCGGTCGTCCTTACACTGGTAAAAGCAAAGCAAGAAACCTGACCGAAATTCTGCATAATGACCTGGGTGTTGACGCAATCAAAGCAAAAGTTGTGAAACCTTTAAAAGGTCTGAAAGTTCTGACATACTACGGCTGCCTGATGTCCCGTCCGCCGGAACTGGCCTGCGATGATATCGAAGATCCAGTGATGCTGGACCACATCATGACCGCTTTAGGTGCTGAAGTGCTGCAGTGGGGCTTCAAAACAGAATGCTGCGGCGGCAGCTTAACAGCATGCCGTCCGCAGGTTGGTCTGGATATGACCAAAAAAATCATGGATGCTGCGAAAAAATCCGGTGCTGACTGCATCGTAACCGCATGCCCGATGTGTCATTCCAACCTGGATATGCGTCAGGATCAGCTGAGCAAAAAATATGGTGCTTACAATATTCCGGTATACTTTGTAACTGAAATGATGGGTGTTGCAATGGGTATGAACGCCAAAGATCTGTGCATCAACAGACACTTTGTTGAAGCTGAATCCACATTAGGCAAAATCGGTAAAACTAGTGAAGGCGGTGAAGCATAGTGGAAAGAGTAGGGGTATTTATTTGTCACTGCGGTTCTAACATCGGTGCCGTTGTTGACTGTGCAAGAGTAGCCGAAGCGGTAAGAGACTATCCGGGCGTTGCTTACAGCACAGACTATAAATATATGTGTTCCGAACCTGGTCAGGAAATGATTCAGAACGCAATCAAAGAACACAATCTGAACCGTGTGGTTGTAGCATCCTGTTCTCCTCGTATGCATGAAAAAACATTCCGTGCCTGCGTAGAAAAAGTTGGGATGAACCCATATATGTTCGAAATGGCAAACATCCGTGAGCACTGCTCC